>JAUZOU010000201.1 GCA_030706285.1 Bacteroidota bacterium | reverse complement strand
GGATCAACTGATTCGTCGATTGATGGACAGGATCAGGTAGTGAAGCGGGCACGGGCAGGCTGCGGCGACTATGAAAAAAAGCGTTTAAAAAACAGGGTGGAGAGAGTCACCCGGAGTTTTCGTCTTCCGAGGAGCAAAGCGACGCTTCGAAAACTCAACCGAATGAGGCCCGGTTTTTAGCTTTTTGAATCGGAACAAGCAGCGTGCCCGTGCTAGCGGAACGGCGATTTAAAGCGGTCGTCTGACCAACACCTTCCCCCTAGTTGATAGTGGGAATTTTTAAACTTCCTATTGATCAGGATGGACGCTTAGTCCACAAGTTTTCAACTTTATCCTTTTTTATGTACCTTTTGATTTTAAAATTACATTCATTCGTCTCATGTACAGTAAGCTACACACTGCGGATCTGTAGTTTGTTACTCTGCCAAAAGCATTACAGGAAGAAACAAATTTGTTAAATAGCGTTAATTCCATATTATTTATATTGAAACCGCTTGTGTTCTACGATTATTTCGTAGATTTGCGATATAATCGTAATTCGCTGAAAATATGGAAAAGTTAACATCTCAGGAAGAAGAAGCTATGCGCACCATTTGGAGTCATGGACAAGGCGTCATCAAGGATTTTCTTGAAAAATACCCGGAGCCGAAACCGCCATATACCACACTGGCTTCAGTTGTAAAAAACTTGCACCGGAAAGGCTATCTTGATGCCAAGCTCTACGGGAACACCTACGTCTATAGTCCACGGATTACCGAAGAGGAATATACGAACAAATACCTTTCACGCATCGTGGACAATTACTTCGACAGCTCTTATCAAAATCTGGTCACGTTTTTTGCAAAAAAACAACGCATCTCGGCCGATGAACTAAAAGAAATCATTCATATGATCGAGAAAGGCCAAACCAATTAGCCTTGATTATTGGAGAGCAAACAACGATATTCCAACGGATCCATTTACTTAAATCCTCCACATCATGGACGCCATTCTAATCTATTTCATCAAAGTCAATATCGCCATAGCAGCCTTATATCTGTTTTACAGACTACTGCTTCACCGAGACACCTTCTTTAGAGAAAAACGCATTGCTTTCATCGTCGGCCTGTTGTTTGCGCTGCTGCATCCATTCATAGACCTGTCTTCATGGATCACGAGCAACCAACCTGTAGAATTTGTCGCCCAAAGCATTAGCACGACGCTTCCGGAAATTGTTATTGATGGTTCATCCAAACAAAAAAGCCTTAGTGCGGAAGAAATGCTTTCCATCGCCTATGGCCTGATTGTTGCGCTTTTGCTGTTCCGGATACTCTGGCAGACAGGGAAAGTCCTGCTGATTGCCATACGTGGGCATAAGGATATCATTGGCGGATTAACCGTGATTGATATGCCTGAAGGAACTTCTCCGTTCTCCTTTTTTAAGTGGGTATTCCTGAATAAAAGAGAATTTACCTCCCGTGATTTAGAGGAAATCCTACATCACGAGCGTATTCATATCAAACAACATCATTCGATTGATGTTATGTTTTCCGAACTGTTTTGTGCGCTGTTCTGGATCAATCCGTTTGCGTGGTTGCTAAAAAAACAGTTACGTGAAAATCTTGAATACCTGGCTGATATGAATGTCATACACGCCGGATTCGATGTAACCGGATACCAGTATCATTTACTTCGTCTGTCTTATCAACAACCGATCAACCATATGGCCAATCATTTTAATGTCACACAATTAAAAAACAGAATTATCATGATGAACAAGAAAAAAACCTCATTGGCAGGGCTTTGCAAATATGCTCTTTCCCTTCCGCTTTTCGCCTTTCTGTTGCTTTCCGCCTATGCCTGGGGAGCCAAAACCAACTTACCGACGATCAATGAAATGGCCAGTGCTGCCGTATCATCCATCAAGGATGAACCAGTGGCTATTGAGAGCGTTTCAGCAAATACAACCGAAACGAATCAGGAAAAGATCTACGAAGCAGTCGAAACGATGCCGGTCTTTCCGGGCGGGGATGATGCATTGATGAAGTATCTTTCCATGAACATCCGCTATCCGGTCGCAGCCCAAAACAAAAGCCTTCAGGGCCGGGTTGTTGTTCGCTTCATCGTTAGTAAGACAGGGCAGGTAACCAAACCTGACGTAGTCAAATCGGCCGGCATCGAACTTGATCAGGAAGCATTACGTGTCATTTCCGGTATGCCAGCATGGACTCCAGGCAAACAAAAGGGAAAGGCTGTCCCGGTGTATTACACGTTGCCAATCGTCTTTAGACTCCAGGGTGCCAATTCGCCGGTCGCTGCTAGTACAAAGCCAGCTTCATCAAAAGAAATTAGCGTTACCGGTTATGGTCCTCAAGAAGATAAACCACTTACCGTTGTTGATGTCATGCCTACTTATCCAGGCGGAATAAACGCCTTATTGGCATTCATAACCAGCAACCTGCATTATCCAAAAACGGCCATGCAGGCTGGTATTGAAGGTCGAGTGATCATTCGTTTCGTTGTTTCCAAAACCGGAAAAGTTGAACACGTCGAAGTGATCAAAGGCCTGGAACCGTCCTGCGACAATGAAGCCGTACGAGTCATTAACCTAATGCCAAATTGGACGCCAGGGAAACAAAACGGCAAAAATGTCGCTGTTTATTACACCATACCCATCGTCTACAAACTCAAAAACGAAGCTAAAAAGGATGCAACAGACGCTCTCCGTCTCAACAATACCGAAAGTAAAGATCAGCTCATCATTGTAGATGATAAGCCGTTCACCGGATCGCTCAGCGATATAAAACCCGATGATATTCAGGAAATAACCATCTTGAAAGATGCTGCCGCAAAAGCAGTTTACGGGGAGAAAGGTGCCAATGGTGTCATTTTGATCAAGCTGAAACACACAAAATAACCTCTTGGAAACAGGTTGAATACGGTGAAAAAGATGGGTTTTCACTGTCATTACGTAGAAGGGACGGGAATGATTTCCGTTCCTTCTCTTATCCAACCCGTTTGGCAATGGAAATTCCTTGGCTGCCCTCATTTACAGGACCGGCACCAATCGGAGAAAAAAGGAGGGACCAATCCATTTATCGGTATGCGGTAGGCATGGTCTGCCAGATTCCGGCAGTAGCCGTCATTTCCTGATCAGACTGATAAATTCCTCTCTTGTCTTGGCTTGCTGAAAGACACCTGTAAAGTCAGAGGTGGTGGTAATGGAGTTCTGCTTTTCAGCTCCGCGCATCTGCATGCAAAGATGCCTGGCTTCGATGACAACCATGACACCCAAAGGATTCAGCGTTTCCTGAATACAATTTTTAATTTCAGTCGTCATACGTTCCTGCAACTGCAAACGACGGGCAAACACATCAACCACTCTGGCGATCTTGCTCAAACCGGTTATGTAATTATTTGGAATATAGGCCACATGAGCCTTCCCATAAAAAGGCAGCATATGATGCTCGCACATGGAATAAAAGTCAATATCTTTTACAATGACCATTTGACGGTATTCTTCCTTAAACATGGCTGAACGCAGAATTTCTGCCGGATCTACATGATAACCATACGTCAGAAACTGCATGGACTTGGCCACTCGTTTGGGTGTTTTCAATAACCCTTCCCTGTTTATATCTTCTCCCAGGAGCCGGATTATTTCTTTGTAATGTGCAGCAATTTCTTCCTGGATAGGATTTGCCTCCGTGGCCAGGACAATTCGTTTGTCAACCATGTCAATGTCGTATTAAATACGCCGTCAAAAAACGGCCCATTCGGTTTGAATGTGTTTTGAAGATTAATCTTGTTTTACCAGAATCCGTTCTTTAACGATGGACATTTCGCGTCCTAAATCCGGAAACTCAGTCCGTAATTTTCTTAATGACTGTCTAGCTTCATCGTACGTTCTAAAATCGCCAACCCTCAATCGCCAAAATGGGGCTGTATAAGTAACATAGGTCGACATTTCAGGGAAAGTCAGCTTAATGTCTTCCTCATTCTTAAACGCTTCATTCTTTGATAACCGTTGGTTATTCCCAACGAATACCTGAATACGCCATCCAGCCATTTCAATGTAGCTGACACTTGCCGTATGAGAAGACGAGGCTGTAGCTAAGAGATCCGGACGACCGATTCGTTCAGCAATCAGGGCATCCTGAATGACGCGGACAGATCCTTTTCCGGGCTCAGACGCATTAATCCTGTCAACAATCGTCTTCGGTGCAGATAGGTCCTCGTCATTCAGTAAAAGGCTGTCAGATCCTGCAAAATGATCTTGTGCACAGATAAATGAAGGTAAAATAGCCAACAAGCAAAGAAAACGTTCAAGTTTCATACGTTCGAGGACAATTATTTAACAAAAGTACACTATTCAGATGAAAATCTGAAACAAGTATCGTTTAAAAAACCACAATCACCTTTTTAGTCCATACAATTCGAGGGCGGGAGGCATAATAGACGTTGCCAAAATGCATCCGCCCTTCAGTATAAGGCTCTTTCTTGTACTCGTTTCTCACTAAAAAAAGGGAGACACTGTAAAGCACCTCCCTCTTTTTTCTTACAATTTGTTGGTTATTATGCGATAACGCCCAATTGGTTCAAAACAGAATTCATAGTACGGACAGCAGAAGCGCTCTTCTTGAAAGCTTCCTGTTCTTCTTCATTCAATTTAAAATCAAGTATTTTTTCGCAACCGTTTTTGCCGATCACAGCAGGAACGCCAATACAAATATCTTTTTCACCATATTCACCATCCAGATAGACGCAGCATGGAATAACTTTCTTCTGGTTACGGATAATGGATTCAACAAGATAAGATACCGCAGCACCAGGTGCATACCATGCAGAGGTCCCGAGTAAACCGGTCAACGTAGCACCACCGACCATGGTATCTGCTACCACTTTATCCAATTGTTCTTTATTCAACAATTCTGAAGCAGGAATACCTTTAACAGTAGCCAGACGTTTAAGAGGAATCATGGTTTTGTCTCCATGTCCACCAATAACCGTACCTTCTACCTGACGAGGATTAACGCCGAGCGCTGTAGCCAGATAATATCTGAAACGTGAACTATCCAAAGCTCCACCCATACCGATAACACGGTTTTTGGGAAGGCCGGTAGCTTTTAACGTCAGGTAAGTCATCGTATCCATCGGATTGCTGATGATCACAAAAATAGCATTGGGAGAATAAGCCAGAACCTGATCGCAAACGGACTTAACGATGCCGGCATTCACCCCAACGAGGTCTTCACGAGACATTCCCGGTTTACGGGGAATACCGGAAGTAACGACAACAACATCTGAATTGGCGGTTTTTGAATAGTCATTGGTGCAACCGACAATCTTCGTATCAATATCCAACAGTTCAACCGTCTGCATCATATCCATAGCCTTACCTTCGGATACGCCTTGCTTAACGTCAAGCATGACGACTTCATCAGCAATCTCATTGATTGCCATTACATTGGCGCAGGTAGCTCCGACATTTCCTGCTCCGACAACAGTTACTTTTGACATATAAGTATTATTTACGTGAAACTAATTACAATCTCTGAAAAACCTTCGGTCGCGGGCCTGAAAAAACCAACGATAATCAGGCTATTACTTTGCACCACAAAAGTAATCATTTTATTGATTGATGAAATATTTCCGTAATCGATTTAATAAAAATTGTCTATTCTGTCATTGCTTAATCATAGACCGATTTGTCTCTCAAATTGAAAATTCGTATTTTTGCGCTGTAATCAATCATGTCCGAGCCCCCTGACGCAAAAGGCATACAATCAACCGTTTTATGCAAAAGAAGAAAATCATCCTATTGATATCAG
>JAUZOU010000200.1 GCA_030706285.1 Bacteroidota bacterium | reverse complement strand
GCCCAACTTCGACAAAAACACCGGTATCAATTTTGATGTGGCAAATGATGAGAGACAACTCTATTTGATCCTTCGTATCGCCGACAATTCGCTCCAACAACAGATCCTGCAAAATGGGCTGGAAATCTGGATCAATACGGCCGGCAAAAAGAAAGAAACGACCGGGGTCACTTTCCCGTTGCCAATGAAAAGAGCAGATAAAGCCACTAAAAACAATTCCGGCAAAATGCCTTTGGGAAACCCAGAAGGGTCAAATGCAGAGACTGACATGCCAGAAGGAGGTCCGGATGGACAAGGGACACCGGATGACAGGCAACAAGCAACCGCTACCGAATCAGACAAGACTGATCATAAAAGGCAACAACCTGATTTTGGGATGATACCACAGAATGAACTGATTTTAAGCGGATTTCTGATTGATAACGGCAAACAATCCATTCATGGTTGCCCGGTCAGACCAGCTATGTCAATGGATAAGTCCGGTTGCCTGATCTATGAACTCGCCATACCTTTTACGACCTTTTTCAAAGAAAAGCTGGATGCCAGTGATCAAAAAACCATTTTTTGCATCGGCTTTGTCGTCAAAGCCGGTGCCTCATCAGGGGAAAAATCCGATATGTCTGGAGGCATGGGCGGCCCTGATGGAGGTATGGGTGGCCCGATGGGAGGCGGCCCTGGCGGCGGTATGGGTGGCGGTCCAATGGGCGGCGGTGGTATGATGGGCGGTCCGATGGGGGGCATGGACATGAACAGCAATACAACCCAAAGTGCCTCATCCGAGAAGAAGTACTGGTTTAAAGTAAAACCATTTGTCCCGTAACTACAGATCAACTAATTGGCTGGAATGCAAAACTCGAACCATATTAAAAGGCTATCTCAATAATCAGAGATAGCTTTTTAATTCATCCATCTATCATCTAACTAGAGATGACTTCTTACCAAATTTTTATACCTATAAAGATGTTTCAACTTTATTGAACAGTCTAGCTTAAAAAATTTATCTTTGTACGGTTTTCAATTCTTGGTACTTTCCTTATATTTTCTTTATGACGCGCAAACCGAATGCATCAGCAGCCTCGCTGGACAGCGGGAAAACTGAACGACTTAGCAGTGCTTCAATAAACAGATTACTCCTGGAGTATTCTTTACCGGCCATTATCGGTATGACGGCCTCCTCCTTGTATAACATCATTGACAGAGCGTTCATTGGTAATGGAGTTGGGGCTATGGCTATTTCCGGTTTAGCCATTACCTTGCCGATCATGAACTTGATGGCAGCATTCGGAGCCATGATCGGTGCGGGTGCTTCTGCCATGGTCTCAATCAGACTAGGTCAGCAACGCAAAGCCGACGCGACCAATATACTTGGCAACGCCTTCATTCTGAACTTAATCCTTGGCGGCATGATCACTGTCGTTGGACTGATTTTCATCGAACCGATTTTATTTGCCTTCGGTGCCAGCGAAACAACGATGCCCTATGCCAAAAACTTCATCCAAATTATTCTGGTTTCAAACCTGTTCAACAATAACTTCATCGGATTGAACAACATCATGCGGGCTTCAGGCTATCCTAAGAAGGCCATGTGGTCATCTCTCCTGACCGTAGGCATCAACCTTTGCCTGGCTCCGTTGTTTATTTTCGTCTTTCATTGGGGCATCCGTGGGGCGGCCTTTGCCACTTCCATCGCACAGATCTGCGGATTCATCTGGGTGATGAACCATTTCCTGAACAAGAACACCTTCCTCCATTTTCAACGTGGCTATTTCAGACTGAAAAAACGCATCATTGAAGACATCCTGTCTATCGGGTTATCTCCTTTCATTATCAATATCTGTGCCTGTCTGGTGACAATTGTCATTAATAAAAGTCTTTCCAATTATGGAGGAGCGGAAGGGGATATTGCCATTGGCGCCTATGGCATTGTCAACAGTTTTGTCATGTTGTTTGTCATGGTCGTACTCGGGCTGACCATGGGCATGCAGCCTATTGCCGGTTACAACTACGGTGCCAAAAAAAATGAGCGGGTACTGAAAGTCTATAAACAGTCGGTCATTGTCGGCCTGATCATCACGACCACTGGCTTCCTGATGGCGATGTTTTTGCCTGGACCTATTGTTTCCTTGTTTACAGGAGATGAAGATATGAGACGCTTGTCCGTCGTAGCGATGAGAATCATCTTTTGCTGTTTCCCCTTTGTGGGATTTCAGATGGTCACGACCAACTTCTTTCAATCCATCGGAAAAGCAAAATGGTCTATTTTTCTCAGCTTATCCCGCCAACTCATTTTCCTGTTGCCAGGACTAATCATTTTGCCCAGATTATTCGGACTGAATGGAGTATGGATATCCTTGCCAACCGGAGACTTTCTGGCAACGCTAACAACACTGCTGGTTATTCTGACACAACGGAAACGGTTGCTGCCAACCAACCCAGCAGAAACCAACGTTCAACGCAGTACTTCCCACGTATAATTATTGTGCCTTCTTGACCGGTTGAACAGCCTCATGAAGCCCCTTACGACAGGCAGACTGGCATCAAAAAACGGCAATAAGAGGTAAAAATGCGGTTCTTTCAATTGAGAAGCACTCTTGTTTACAACAACAAGTTGCACGGCATATCGTGTCAGAAAGAGCAAAGCCGACACCAGTAACCAGGCATAGCTGCCACTCAGCCAGCACATAACGATGAGGTAAAGGAACAGTAAGTAACATAAGCTGCGTGTCAGGTTTTCCAGCCAAAGTAACAGCTTGATGCCAAACTTATACTGACGGGCTGTGGAAAAATGGCTAAATGTCTTTTCCTTCCAATCATACCAGGGACTACGGGTTTCAATCAGGACTTTACTTTCCGTCGATACGTCTATTTTGACATTGTTGCGGGTAGCGATCTCTCCGATCAGCAAATCGTCATCACCTGACCTCAACGACAGATTGGAAGCAAAGCCATTATTTTTGAAGAAAAGTTCTTTCTTAAATGCCAGGTTGGCAGAAGTCGCTCTGTATGGCTTGCCTGAAAGTGCCAAGCCCATCCATTGCATGGTTGAGAACAAATTATCGTAAGCAACTAACTGGTTACGAAATCCTTTTTTATCCTTGAAGGAGGCAAAACCAAGCACCACCGAACCTCTCCAATCGACATTACGCATCATGGTTGCTATCCAGGCATCACTTTCTGGAATGCCGGCAACATCCATGAAAAGGACATAATCATAGACGGCCGCCTTTAACCCTAATGTCATAGCCATCTTCCTGGCACTGATGCTCCTGACGCCTTTTGGCACAAACGTATGGTAAAAATTCGGACGACGCTCGAACTGTTGAAGGATGTCCTCCGTTTCGTCAGAAGACGCATCATTTACCACAACAATCTGAAATTCAGGATACTTTTGATCGAACAAAGCGGGCAAATTCTTTGCCAACACTTCTCCCTTGTCACGTGCGCAAATGATGATACTCACAGGTGGCTGATCCTCAGAGTAGCTGATCGTACCTTTCCGAACGCGCCGGCTTTGATGATTGATGCCGGAAAAGTAACGTAAATAAAGCCAGCATTGCACAAGAACAGCAACCAGCATGGCCGCTACGGCTATGGTTATCCAGGGATTGAATTGAAACCAGTCAAGCATCATTTTCAAAGGTTCTCAAGAATGTCTTCCGAAAAATAAGCCTGTGGAAGACGACGCAGGTTGTATTGAGAAGCCATGGCTTCACCATAAGCGCCGGTTGAACGCAAAGCGATGTAATCGCCGCGATGTGTCTTGTTCAACAGGACATCTTTTCCAAAACAATCACTTGATTCACAAATTGGTCCAACGACGTCATATTTTTCAACAGGTTCTTCTGAAGAGCAGTTTTCAATCTTATGATAGGCCTGATACAAAGCAGGGCGAATTAAATCGGTCATGCCGGCATCGACAATGGCAAACGTTCTTTTTGCCCCTTCCTTGACGTACAGCACTTTGGTGATCAAACTTCCACACTGACCGACGACAGAACGTCCGGGTTCAAAATGAAGCGTTTGTCCTTCACGTAATTTCAGCATGTTCCTGAATGTCTTGAAATAATCGACAAAATCAGGAATTGACTGTCGATCAGGATTATAATAATCGATACCAAGACCTCCACCCACATTAATGTGTTCCAACAGGACATGGCGGGCTTCAAGTTGATCCTGCAGTTCATTCAACCGGCTGCAGAGTCCGGCAAAATTGTTCATTTCCATTATCTGGGAACCAATGTGGAAATGCATACCGATGAGCTTGATGTTGGTGAGTTTCTGCGCCACATCAATCACTTTATCAACATCGCACAGAGCGATACCAAATTTGTTTTCTTCCTTGCCTGTCGTAATATATTTGTGTGTATCAGCCTCCACATTGGGGTTGATGCGCAAAGCGACATGAGCCGTTTTCCCTTTTTCTACGGCCAATTGATTGATGACTTCCAGTTCGGGAATCGATTCGACATTAAAACAAAAAATGTTGTAATCCAGACCGAGGTTAATTTCCCAATCCGCCTTGCCGACTCCGGCAAACACTATTTTCGATGCCGGGAAACCTGCTTCTACCGCTGCACGGATTTCTCCTCCGCTCACACAGTCAGCACCCAGGCCATAGCCCCGGATAATACTCAGTATCCGGCGATTGGCATTGGCTTTCATAGCATAGTGAATCTGAAATTTGTATTTCGAAGCTTCGGCTGAAACAACTTCGAGTGTTTGTCTCAGTACAGCCGTATCGTAATAATAAAAAGGTGTCTCTAAAGAACGAAATGCCTGTAAAGGAAAATGACCTTTGGTATCCATTGAATGAAAATAAACTTAATGATTGAACAGATGATCACTGAGAGCTTGTAAAGCACGTACTTTGTCAGAGGCTTTTACCAGTAATGAGATGTTGTAGTTGCTGCCGCCATAGGAAATCATACGGATCGGAATATCTTTCAGAGCAGAAACGGCTTTGGATTCAAATCCGATGTTATCCCATTCAAGATCCCCAACCACACAAATGATGACCATTTCCGTATCGACTGTCACTGTTCCGAACTTCTTCAATTCATCAATAATGTCCTGAAGATGACGGTTATTGTCTATGGTCAGAGAGACACCAACCTCGGAGGTACAAACCATATCGATGGATGTCTGGTAGCTTTCAAAAATTTCAAACACCTTACGAAGAAAGCCATAGGCGAGCAACATCCGTCCAGACTTGATCTTGATTGCCGTAATGTTGTCCTTTGCAGCGACGGCTTTGATTTTCCCTTTTTCAGACTTATTGGAAATCAGCGTACCAAAGGCATCCGGTTTCATGGTGTTCAACAGACGCACCGGAATATTGGCCAGTTTGGCAGGTAAAATACACGTCGGATGCAGGATTTTTGCTCCAAAATAAGCCAGTTCGGCTGCCTCCTCAAAATAGAGATAAGACACCGGGCTTGTTTTGTTGACGACTCTCGGATCATTGTTGTGCATGCCATCAATATCCGTCCAGATCTGAATTTCTTCTGCCTTGATGGCGGCACCTATCAGTGAGGCCGTGTAATCACTGCCTCCGCGTTGAAGGTTGTCTGTTTCGCCGTAAGCATTCAGACAGATAAATCCCTGAGTAATAAACAGATCTGCCTCCGGATGTTCCGCCACCAATGTTTCCAGGTTTTCACGGATATACTCTGAATTGGGTTCACCATTTTTGTCTACACGCATGTATTCAAGGGCCGGCAGTAAAACAGCATCAACACCCTTTTCGACCAGATAATGCGTAAACATAGTCGTTGACAGGATTTCACCCTGAGCCAGGATGATCTTTTCTTCAAATAAGGTGAAAAGGTTCTTC
>JAUZOU010000020.1 GCA_030706285.1 Bacteroidota bacterium | reverse complement strand
TTATTCAAACCGCTTCCATTCCATTGATAATGAACTACTACCGTAGGGCCTTCAATTTTTGCCGTAATGATCTCCTGCAAGGTCAGGTCTCCGATATGATAGGTTCTGATCAACGCATTCGGACGTATTTGGAATTCAGGCTGGAATGATTTCAACGGCACAAGAGTATCAACACCCTGTATCTCCAGATAGGTATGGACGTCTCTCAAAGACATGAACGGATGCGTCCATATTTCGTCAATTCCGGATTTTTCCTGTGCAACGACTAAACAACGCTGTGTCGGAAGATCACAATAATAAGTCTCAGCATTCCTTGTAAGCTTAATGTCCTTGTCCGGTAAATTCCATTTGACAGGCGCCTCCAATGGTAGTGGTGCATATTTTTCGTCTGCTGGTTCCATGACAGACTTTTGATAATCAACCCAATACATCGGTTTCACGGTTGTTTCGTCCTTACACATAAACCGTAGACAATTAGTCGTAAATTGTTCCAGCAGTTTTGTGTAAAAATTCGGCTGATTATAATACAGGCAACCGCCTATGGCTAAAATCCTGCCCTTTCCGAGCGGGGTTTCCCATATGATTTTTTGCTCTGGATGATAAAATATCTTTTCCCAGAATATGCCGATCACCTGAGCTCCTTTTGCCTTTGGAGCAGCATGATCAAAAAATCCGAGCAGACGGCAGTTCTCATCAACTTTCCCCTGAAACGGGAAGGCTCCGCCGAACATGTTGAAAAAGAGTGGGTGCTGCCTGTAACCATGAAATCCTATCTCTCGCCCAAAACCTTCATCTATTGCCGCATGATGGCCAATTTGAATGGATTCAGGTTCGATTTTCCATTCATTAAGAAGGCGGACTGCATCCATGGATAAAATAAGTTGCCCTCCGTTTTCAACATAACGGGTTAGTATCTTTTTTGCCTTTTTCTCCAAACGAGTGATGTCGCTGGAATCGGTACGTTGATACCAGACCAGGTTGCATTTTTTTACATCTGCCAGATGATTCATAGAAACAATCTGGCAGGTGAACTCTTCTGATTGTCCTTCAATCAGCTTTTTCAATGCAGCTGCCTCATCGTTCTGCCCTTTCTGCGTGTTGACGATCAACGCCACCTTAATCTGACGATTTGCTGCAATCGCCAACAGCGGAGAAAAGACAAGAAGACAAAAAACCAATAGTTTATATCTCATAACCTGAAAATTGTAGTTAGAGTGCATCTTTTACGCAACGGAATCCGACAGTGGCTTTACGTTCAAAGGATGGTGAAACACGCAGCAAATATTGTCTGAAATTAAGTTCGCGCGGGCCTCCCTGAATGTACCAGAAACTTGATGACGGTAAGAAATAGCTGCCTCCCTTTACCATAATATAACGGTAGAACGTATTGTCAAATACGTCGTTTGTCAATTGCCATACACATCCGACAAGATCATACAAACCATAAGGATTCTTGCCTTTTGGATATTTTCCGACCGGGTACAATGAACCATCACCTAAATTGCAGCGATCCGGTTCAATGCCCTTGAGTTTCCAGACGGACAATGTATTGGTAATATTTTCCTCTACCCGGCTTACAGGCTTTTCCTGAACCCATGGCCATTCGTTACCGGCTTCAGTCTGAGCTGCATATTGCCATTCAAGTTCTGTCGGCAATCTTTTTTTTGCCCATTTTGCATAGGCCTGTGCATCTTCCAAGGTTACATAGACGACAGGAAAATTCTCCTCTCCCTGAGGAATACGTTTGTTTTTCCACTGTTTAAGAAAGTTCACGGTATCTTTCGGCAGATAACCGGTTGCATCCAGAAATGCTTTAAATTGAATGTTGGTAACCGGGTAGATATCCATGAAAAACTTCTTCATCGATGCTTTTTCTCCTTTTCCGGGCATATTTTCCGGATAGCGGATAAAGTTATCACCCAGCAGATAATTATCACAACTGAAAGTTCCGGCCGGAATCACCGTCATCCCCGCAGGGGCATCCTTTACTTTTTCTGTTTCTTCCGAAACTGAAATCTGGCAAGCGTTTCCAGGTGTGATTTGTACGATTTTTTCATCCAATAATTCGTTTTCGTCATAAGTTTGAATGACATATTTCCCCTGATAATCCGGAAATTCCTCAAACAAACTGACTGTCTGTTCCTGAGTGCCGAACACCTTAGGCTCTTTTTCGTAGGATGGCGTTCCTGCCCAGATTTTTACCTGACTTCCTTTACTGCTCGAGAAGGTTAATCTGTCCGCTTTAAGTTTTACGGATAATAGCTCAGGCAGCTGTGCAACTGCAGTGACGGTGCTTTCATTATTCGTTCCAAGCTCAAACGCATTAAAGGCATCTACCTTGACTGGGATATAGCATTTGTCCTTTGATTTGTTTGCCTGAATTTCTTCGTGCCTGTAAAGATCGACAAAGTGATTGCCAGGTTTTTCAGTTACTTCAAACAGATTGCCGGAGAATCCACTTGGATGAAGGTTATAGATGGTATAGACCGTTTTTACTTCAGAAGGCCATTTGTTGATATAAATACTATCTACAAGTGTAGGAATAAGAGGTACATAGGAGAATTGCAGGAAATTTCTGCAATTTTCACGTTGAATCTGAAGTAACTTGCCCCAATACCTCATCTGGTCATCAGACCATTCAAACTTTCCTGCCGGGAAACTGTTGATTTCTGTCCCGTAGCCATTAAAGAATGACATGTTAAATTCTCTTCGGATAGGTTCATACGCTTCTTCCGAAACCCTGAAGATGGCAAAATCAGGTTTAAGGAATTTAACCAGGTTCAGCATAGGCGGATAATACAACGCATTATGGACACGACCGGAAGGGATTCCCTGCATATCTCGTGGTACTGCCATCCCTTCACTGTACATGATTATCCCCGGATGAGCGGCATCGGCTGCATCCTGCATCTCCTTGCTTGAATTGGCTTTGGTGTCAAGAACAAAACCATCACAATTTGTCGCCTTTGCAATCGTTGTCATTCCATCAAAATGTCCTTCATCGGAACGTGTACTTTCGTCCCAAGGATTGTAGCAAAAGAAAAATCGTGATCCCTCCTGGTGGCACATGTCAGAAAGTACCCGCAATTCTTGATACCCGCCAGGTAAATCACGGAACATATCCCACTGGTTCCGCTGATCCATTCCTAAAGCAGGCCAGGTCGGCCAGATGCCATAGACATCATAGCCTCCGATCAGTTTCTTCATTTTTTCAAGGTACTCCTTTACATGATACTGTCCATCGGTATAATCAAAGAAACGCTTGTCCCATGACATCATGAGATTTACCGCGTAGCAGTCTCTGAACCATGCAAGATCTTTTCTCTTGAGCAACGAATTATCAAATGTCCCGACAGGAACATCATACAGCAATCTGGTCTGGAACATCATCCGGAGACCTTCCTGCCAATCACCCTGGTATTGATCCATCCAAAAATTATAGACGACAGTACCACCAGGGTACAAAACAGTTGCGAAACGTTCTCTTCTGCCTTTGTCTATTGTCCCTCTGTCACGTCTCACAAGCGCAGCGACATTCTTTCCGTCCGGCAGGTTTATGGCAGTGAAGCCAAGTTCCCAGGCATTATCAGGAACAATTACATTGACAGGAGCATATCCGGGTCTGAACAGATGAGTGCGGGACAGCTCATGATTCCCTTTCCCTGTTATATAGACGTTATTCGGCGATTCTCCCAAAGGTACGACATTACTCAATCTGACGGTATCAGAACCTGTATTCGTGAAACGGATCTTGGCTGTAATGCCATATTCATAAGGTTCCGTTTGACAGGTTACCTGGATTGTTTTTGACGGAGAAGCCGTTGTATACTGTTTCTCATCTACCTTATAGGAAACCAAAGGTCTGCCTTTGATTCCTTTTATATCGGGGCTGATGGATTTTATGGCCAATTTTCTGGCGTCAACCTGCATTTCTTTTAAAGATTGAGCTGAGCCAGAGAAAACCGGGATACTGCAAAGTACCGCGATTAATAGATTCCTGATCGTATTCATACTGTACACACTATATTCAATGAGCCAGAAAAATCAGTCATTTACTTGATTCTTCTGCTATTATTGTATCAATTTAAGACAGAGGGAAAAGCAAAGGCGCTTATCTGAATCAGAAGTAAGCCGCCTTTGCTTTCATTAAAAATCTATTCTATTGTGACAATCAGCAGCGTTTCACCATCATTCAACAGCATGTATGGTGTTGTGCCATCGCCAGTAAGTGTTCCTTTTGTGGCAACAGCCTTAAAGGTCCCTTCACTTACGAGCTGAGCTTTTGTGAAAGTTACGCGTCCATTTGCATTCGTCGTTCCGGTAGCCAATAACTGATCACTACTGTTATAAAGGTTAACCGTTGCTCCATCAATTTTAGGGTATGTATCGTTTGCAGGCACACCTTCTACCTGTACTGTAAGGGAAGGCGGAGTAACCGAAATCGTGTCGAAATCGATGCTTCTGTCACACGATACGGCTAATAGTGCAAGAAGGAATATTGCTAGTCTATTTTTCATAAGATACTATTTAATTATTAATACTAAGGACATCTATTACATTTCACCGGCACTGCCACCAAAGGTGTAAATCGCTTGTCCGTGCTGTACCAGTTCAGGTGCAGGGATTGGGAAATGTCTTGCCGTACCGGAAAGCATTTGATCTTTGTTTCTGCGCCTGTCAAAGAAACCAAGCTGCGGCCAAACTAAATCACATTCGATGTATCTCTCATAGAACATCTTTTCTTCCAATGCATCGTATGATTCGTCGGATGATGCCGGAGTAAGTCCGCCAATCTCTACACGAGTATTGTTAATAAGCTCAGCAATCTTGGCTTTATTCCCGTTCGTACGGATCAACGCTTCAGCTTCATAGGTATCATTTTCCATCTTCAGGTAATGATCAATCATTCCCTGACCCTCATTTACGATGTCATAATATCTCCAATATCTGTATTGGCAAAGAATATAGGTGCCGTATCCTGCTCTTGTTGTCCGGTCTGCTCCAAACCAGTTACGCATCGATTCGTATTTGAAATATTTGTCCAACCGTGCATCAGGGCAGTTGGTTATCGCAGGCCAGTCTTTGAAACTATCGCTGCCGGCCACAACAGGAATCGGACATTGCGAATTAGGATCATCCGGAGCCATTTTGTGTATTAACCATTGACTTGCTCTCAGCCAGTTGTAGTTGTAAAGCACGAAATAATTCATACCCTCGTCACGGGTCATGACTTTTCCTTCCCATCCGGGTTCATAGGAAACCTTGAAGTCTTGCTGAAGGCCTTGTTCTGCATACGATTTCACTTTGCTCCAGTCGACTTGCGCATTTTCAGCCTGTGTTCTTGCGTTGCAGGCAAGGAAACGTGCGCCGATAGAATTTGCAAATTGCAGCAATGTTGCCTTGTCAAATGTAACGCCGGCTATAACTGAGGCCGGATCAGAATCAATCGAATCGTTCTTGATCAGATCGATCGCTTCATCCAGTTTTGATATGGCATAGTCCATAACCTCTTTATACGATTTGGTATTGGCTGCGTAATCGAATGGCAGGGTACTATTCTCAGTGAAGAGATAGGCTTTATCGTACAATAAGGCAAGATTCCCATAAAGCAATGCCTGAATGAGATAAGCATGTGCCCTGGCTCTGGTTGTATAATCATTACCGTTCAATGTGATTTTGAAACTAGGATCATTGAACATCTTCGAAACGTTGACAATTAACCCGATGCTTGTATAATAGTTATACCAGGCACCGAAATTAATAATGATGACAGGATCCGGAGCGATACCGTTGAATAAAGTCTGACGAGGCCTGAACCACATCATACCTGAGCCCCAACTATTGGTTCCGGACTGGAACAAATCAGCGCATGCAAAGGCCATAGTCGGACTTGCAGCGATAGACCCATTATACCAAGTACTATATCCGTTCTTAAGAATGGAATAGAATTCGGTTGGCGTCGACAGGTCTTTTATATTTGGCGCATTTTCATTTTGCACATCCATGCTTTGAAATACATCACTGCAAGATGAAAAAACCAATATTAAACCAACCAATATGGATAAATATATTTTTTTCATATGATACTATTAATTTTTAATACTAAAGTCATATCTGACGCCGCATGCAGAATTTAGCCTACAATCGGATCTGTTATATAAACATGCTCGTCTCATAATCATTCAGCTGGTTGTAAATTCCTTCTTAATTAAAACGTTAAAGCGACTGAACCACTGATTGTACGTGACAATGGGTATTGGTCGTTCGATTCAAATCTGAACGTATTTGTATCAACACCTTCGTCTGATTTACCCTGTACACCTTCAGGATCGAACCCTGGGTAATTCGTTAACGTTAGTAGGTTACGTCCGATAAGGCTTAACTTTATATTCTTTATCTGTTTATTCAAAGAAGTGGGTACAAAATCATAGCTTACAGACATTTCTCTGATTTTCAAGAATGTAGCATTAAATAAAAGTACATCATTATCCCATCCCAGCAAACCGGTTGTTTGACCGCCATTGCTGTAATAGGTGGCAGCCTTTACTTCATTCCAGGGTTTCCCTGATTGATCAAACAATGACGGTTCAGTCATATACCTTACGGCGTGGTCATAGACATAACCACCATTTTGATAAGCAAATAATGTATATAGGCTGAATCTCTTGTATCTGAAGGTTGAATTCAGGTTCATATTAAAATTAGGCATAAGATTTTTCGTCGGTAACGACAGAATGTTGCCTGCGTCATCCTTAACCTTGACCGGATTTTCATCAACTGTACCGATTTGGCTCTTCAAAACCACAAAACCTTGATTGTTGATTGCAAATACTTCATCGGCCGTTCTTCCCTTAGGAACCTGATTGGCCACTTCGCTCAACGATGTTGCAAACTTATCAAGATACAATACGCCGAAATCTACCCCTTCTTTGATCATAAATCGTGTACCGTCAAGCATATAAGGTGTACAGTTCAGCTTTGTAATTTTTTGTTTTAATTTGTCAAATGTCAGTCCGACATTCCATGCGATGTCTTTTTTGCTTATAAGATCGGTCCCCAACGTTGCCTCAAAAGCTTTTGTCTGCAAGGTACCGGCATTCTGCCATTGATATGCAGCTCCTGAAAGTGGTGAAATAGGGACTTTTAAAATCTGGTCGGTATTATTTGCCAAAGAATAGTTACAGCTGAATGTCCATTTCTCAAGGAACCTCATATCCGTACCAAGTTCGGTCTCTTTTGAGAAAGACGGTTTCAAATGGGCATTACCCAACGTTTCCATATTTCCGGGAACGCCATTGACTAAAGCAAATGTTTCATACTGTGCTTCGAAAGGAGGACGCAAGCCGGCCGTACCATAAGATGCGCGGATTTTCCATTCTTCTACTCCGGGAATCACAAAATCCTGAGTGATACGCCATGCACCGGATAAACGGCAGAATGTTTGCCATCTTACGTCAGAACCGAACAAAGAGCTGGCATCTCTACGTACCAGACCATCAAATATGTATTTGTCTTTATAATCGAAAACCAACATTCCGGCCAAACTATTTGATATAGTCTTATAGATAGATGAACTTGCCGACTGGTTGGACGACAGATTGACAGTCGTTATGTTCGTTCCGCTGATACCAAGATCTGAACCACCACCACTAAGACTGGTCGAACCGGATGATTCATAGAGGTATTTTAATTTAAACTTGGTATTGAAGTCTCCGAATTTTTTGTAGAACAGCCCATCGACGTCAAATGACTGTTCGATATCTTTCGACATTCCACGTGAGATATATCCGGTAGAGGCCGTAAGATCATAATTCAAAAGGCCTTTTGGAGACAGATACAGACTTTCTCCGTTATTTCTTGTTGTTCCGTAAGAGGTGGAGAAAGAAAGATAATTTGTCGGATTGTACTTGAACTGGAAGAATGAAATCAATTTTTCTGTTGTCGACTTATTCACCGTATTGTTGATGACATAAAGAGGATTGACAACATCGTTGATTTTATTGACATTCACAAGGTATGGAGCGCCTCCTTCATTTTTTGCAAGCAAGTCTGCTGCAGGGTCACATCTGTACAAAAGGCCGAATGCTCCGTCAGCCCTGTTGTCGGAATTTGTGAGTGCGTATAGATTGGATGTTGTGAATACCAATTGATCGGTAATTCTGTAATCAAGGTTTATACGGATATTCGTCCGGTTGATTCCATCTACGAGTTTGACAATACCACTTTCTTTTGTCGTCTGCAACGCTGAATAAACGCTCATCTTGGAATCATTGGAAGTTCCGCTGATGGCAGCATGAGTCGTAAAATAGGCGCCTGCATCATAAAATTGTTTGATGTGATCATAGACTTTTGGATATGGATTGTCGTATACCTGATTCGGTTCAACAACACCGTAATTGACAACACCGTTTTCAATTGTTGCATTTGTTGATTTTGATTGTTCGGGGACATAGCCTAATGAGCTTTTCCCAAACTCGCTTCTTACATCAACCTGGAACTTTCCTGCACCCATGGCTCCGCCACGTCTGGTAATAATGCTAACAACACCATTTGCTGCGCGGGATCCGTACAAAGATGAAGCCGCTGCACCTTTTAATACTTCAATAGACTCGATATCTTCGGCATTGATATCAGCCACACCATTTTCTGTCATCACTCCATCTATAATATACAATGGATTTGATGAACCAAAGATTGTTTTTACACCACGAAGCTGAACATCAACTCCTGAACCAGGAGCTCCACTCTTCTGTGTGACATGTATTCCTGCAATTTTTCCGTTCAATGCAGACCCGACTTCTGTTGCAGGAACAATCAGCTGTTTGTCTGCCGAGATTTTTTCAATCGAAAAACTTAGTTTTTCCTTCTGAACACCGGCAGCCACTCCGGTCACAATGACATCTTTCAATTGTCTTGAAGATTCTTTCATGACCACGTTCAGCATTTTTTGGCTTGCCTGAACTTCTTGAGTTCCGGAACCTAAAATGGAAAAAACCAACGTTGTGTTCTCCGGAGTAGTTAACTGGAATTTTCCATTCTCGTCCGTCATGGTGCCATTTGTCGTTCCTTTGACAACGACCCTTACCCCTTCAAGCGCCTGACCGTCTATGTCCTTTACGACGCCTTGTACAGCAATACTTTGTTTTGGACTATCCAATACAGATGCCTCTTTGGGCTTTGCATTCAGCACCTGTGAACAAAGTGAAAACCCTAATAATGCAAGGAAACATACTTGTAGTATATTATGATTCCTCAGCATTATATTCTCAGAAAAAAAGATTCTCTTCATAGGATAAATGGTTAAGGTTTACTAAAAAAACATAACGCAAGTTGGCATATTTTAAAAGAAGCGGCTGGTATTTTTGTCTCAAATAAGCGTGATTTCATATCAAATCCATCAATAGTTACTTTCTTGAGAGATTGCAGATATATATTTATCTGTTTGATTAGATGAATGTTATAATAGATGGAGCATTTTTTAGAAGGCTCCACCTCAACATATTTTTCTGGATGTCAAAATAGATTAATAAGTCTGGTTATACTGATGGCTCTCCAGTATCAAGATCTTTTTTGGCGTCAGGTTTATGTTTCTGACTGAAATTTTTAGGCAATACACCAAATTGCTTGTAGAAACATTTTGAGAAATAGGAAGAGGAACTGAATCCCACGATGTACGCGATCTCGTTTATCCGATAGTCATTTTCCTGCAAAAGTTCAGCCGCTTTCTTCAATCTTACCAGTAGAATGAATTCATTTGGTGTAAGTTCCGAAATGCTGCTTAATTTTCTGTAAAATGTCGCACGGCTTATATTCATTGCTCCGGCTAGCTGATCAACGTCCAGGTCGCCGTCTTCAAGACGTGATTCGATGATTTTGATCAGCTTGTTAAGAAATTCTTCATCGGCTCTTGAATGTACAATATTAGTATAAGCAAGTTCCGGAGCATGTTTATAGGCCTCGCTGATCTTCTTTCTGGTTTCAAAGATACTTTCGATCTTTGCCACAAGATATTCGATTGAATAGGGCTTTTCAATATATTCATCTGCCCCGTTTTTCAGACCTTCGATCTTAGAATTCATGGCTGTTTTTGCCGTCAGGATGATCACGGGGATATGGCTGAAATTGATGTTCTCCTTGATGTTTTTGCATAAGGTTAGCCCATTCATTTTGGGCATCACGATGTCACTGATAACCATATCGACATTTTGTTTATGCAGCATCTCCAGCGCTTGTTCTCCGTTTTGCGCTTTTAATACGCCGTATGCCAAGACAAGTTGCTTGGATAAAAATTCCTGGAATTCTTCATTATCTTCTACAAGCAGGATGGTTTTCTTTGAACCTTTCTTGATGATTTCATTCAATAACGGATCCTTTTCGTCCATCGGATCAGGCTGACTCGCATCCTCTTCAAACCGTATGCAATTTTCTTGATGTACAGGCAGTTCGATTATGAATGTATTTTTCCCTCTATCAAACTTGTCGTATGAAATCGATCCGCCATGCAGTTCCAGCAACGATCTCACAACTGGCAACCCCAAGCCGGAGCCCTGGATATTGGGATTTAATTTGAAGAATGGTTCAAAAATCTTTTCTGAATGCTCTGTAGGAATTAGATCACCATCATTGCTTACCGTTAGAATGAATTTATCCGGAACCTGAGAAAACGTAATTTCAATAAGCCTGTCGGCATGGTTTAATGCGTTTGCAAAGACATTGCTCAATATCTTGGTCAGAATTTCAGGGTCAACATCTGCGTAAAAATTACTCTCAGGGATATTTATGTCAAGGGCTATCTCTTTAAGACTTAAGGTCGGGACAAACTCATCGATTGTTTCTTTAATAATTGAAATTACATCTGAACGAACAAAATTCAGGTTTAGCCCTTTTGACTCAGCCTTTCGGAAATCCAGCAACTCATTAACCAACTTAAGCAGTCTGTCCACATTCCGTTGCATGATAGAAAGGTTCTCCCAATTCCGGTTTGTCTTGTCTGCATTCCTTATGATTTCCTCAAGGGGTGCCTTTATCAGACTTAATGGGTTCCTTATTTCATGAGTGATGTGAGTGAAGAAATCTATTTTTGCGGAATAAAGCTCTTTTTCTTTATCTCTCTCCAGTTCCTGCTGAAATTGAATGTTTTGACGCTTTACCTTATCAAGGTACGATTTAATTATAAAACCGATGACTGACAATACAAGGACAACATAAAGCAGATATGCCCAAAATGTCTTGTAAAAAGGTGGTAATATGTTTATTTTTAACGTTCTACCCTCGTTGTTCCAGACTCCGTCGTTATTTGAAGCCTTGACTTTAAATAAATAGGTTCCAGGTGGAAGAGCAGAATAGTTGACTTGGTGTCGAAGATCGTTTGTATAGATCCAGTCCTTATCTTTTCCTTCAAGTTTATAGGCATAATGATTTCCTTGAGGAAAAACATAGCTCAATGCAGCAAAACCGATACTAAGGACTGATGACAACCTATGTGGCAGCGTTATTTCTCTTGTATATGAAATTGCCTGTTTTAATGGTGTGCCTTTATCGCAAAGAGATACCTCTTTGTTTTGTATTTGGAAACTATTTATGACAACCGGTGGCATCATCGTATTAATTGTCAGATTATTGGGATCAAAGGCAACAAAACCTTTTACACCACCGAAATACAGCTTTCCATTCCGGCTTTTCAGACCGGATTTATAATTGAACTGATTTCCCAAAAGACCATTTGCATAGGTATAAGTGGTAATTTTACCTTTCTCTGGATTTAGCTTGAATAATCCATTATTGGTGCTCCCCCAAATATGTCCCTTTGAGTCTTCGAGAAGTTTGTAGATGACGTCATCCGGCAATCCATTTTCTGTCGAATAGATGTTTTTAAAAGAGTTTGATCGTCTGTCAAATAGACATAGCCCACCACCTTCGGTCCCAGCCCAGATCCTTTTATGATGGTCCTGAAGCAGACAGACAATCGCTTTTCCTACAAAATCATTATCTTTAAAAGATGGAATATAATGCATCCATCTATGAGCATGCCTGTCGAGTGAAAACAGACCGTTACCGATTGTGGCAAACCATAAAATACCTTTATAATCTTCAAGGATATCGTTCACCTGACTCCTTATAACATGTTCCTGCACCCTGACAAAATCGTCTGTCTTGGGATTATAGTATTGTAATCCCATCATCGATCCAATCCAAATTACTCCTGATCCATCCTTATAGATGGAATATATATTGTCATCGCATAAGGAGTTCTTCTTGAACGTGCTTCTGTAAGAACGGATATTTCCGGTCTTCAGATTTACCAAAAGCAACCCTTTGGAAAAAGTGCCCACCCATAGTTGCCCTTTATCGATCAATAAAGAGTGAATGTTTTTGTCTTGCAGGATGCTCCTGGTAAAAATCTTGTTGGCAGGATCAAACATGTTAAGTCCTGCATCTTCAGTTCCTATCCAGATATGGCCGGCATCGTCCTCACACATTTCACTGATACTTTTGCCGCTAATGGAATTTTCTCCGTTTACAGGATAGTATTTTTCAAAGTAGGAATAGGAGTCTGCACAATAATTTGCGCCTCCAAAGAACGTACCAACCCACATTCCACCTTCTCTGTCCCTGTATATACTATGTATGGCGTTGTCCGATATTGAATAGGGATCATTGAAAATATGCCGCAGATTAATGGATGTCCGTGTCAGGATATTGTAGATATACAGGCCTGTTTCAGTCCCTATCCATAAATGCGATTTGTCAGACCTGTAAATGCGCCTTACAAAAAGAGGGTTGCCATCCTTGCCTTTATCGATGTATGGAATGAACCGGTGCGTTTTTAAATCAAACAACTGGACGCCCTTGTTTACTGTACCGACCAGCAAGGAACTGGTATTCAGAAAATACAAATCGTTTATACTGTTACTTTCAGTATCATTCGTGTCGTTTGCAAAATGAAAGTACGTTGTCCGGGCTGTTTTGGGATTTACCATGATCAGGCCAAATGAATACGATGCCAGCCATACGTTGCCGGATGTGTCGAATTCAATTCTTCTCAAATCGACAGCCTTGAACGGATAATAGTGAAGCTTTCCTGAGATTGTATAACAAAACAACCCTTCCTTTGATACGGCCATCCATATATTACCGTAACGATCTTTTTTAATGTCTCTGACTATTCCACGAATCGTTTTCGCTTTTAAATGCGCAAAGCTTTCAGATACAGGATTATATAAATAAACACCATTTGCTGTGCCGACCCAGATTTTGCCGTCTTTATTCTGTAGGAGTGAAAAAATAGCATTCGAACCGATGCTTCCGGGATCTCTCTTATTCTTCTTATAAATTTTGAACTCTATTCCATCAAAGCGATTGAGACCATCTTGTGTTCCAAACCACATAAAGCCTTGTTGATCCTGCAGGATGGAGTATACCATATTTTGTGAAAGGCCATTTTCCACTTCTACACTTCTGAAATTGAAATTCAGATTTTTAGCATCCGCTTGTAGAACATAACCAATCTCAACTACGAAAAATAGCAGAAGTATCTTGAAATTTTTCATCATTCGCCGGAAAATGTTATATAAATTTATCCATTAGAATCAACCTGTAGCTATTTATTTATTTATGTTTATAAATTGTGCGGTTATAGAAAATATAACTCAGCAGATAAACAAACAGATACACTATCATGACAAGCAAAAATATTGAAATATTTTTTCATTGGCTCTCCTTTCTGAAAAAAATATAAAATTGTTAATAGGTGGGGCTATTTTGTTCTTTTTTGAGATGATTTTCTCATTTCTCCTATTCTTTCTATCGTATTTTTATCGAGAGAAATTCTCTTCTATTCTATGAAAAACCACCATATAAACTATTTAGTTTTGATTCTTGGAGCCTGTCTGCTTCATGAACCGTACATTATGTCAAAAACCGTTACGGTTGAGACGCTTCTCAAAGAACAGACAAACAGGGCACAGCTTTCGGAATACCCTTGTCCTTCCTATGTTTGCAAACAATTCAGCAGCTATGACAGAGCCAGGAAAAAGCCAGGAGAAAAAAGCTGGTTTGCAAACTGGGACAGGTCCATGTTTATCCGGACAGAATTCAATCAGGGCAGAAAAGAATATGTCATGATGGATACTGACGGGCCTGGAGCAATTGTCAGGTTTTGGATGACATTCGGCGGGGATGATTTTGGTAAAGGGACTTTGAGAATCTATTTTGACAACGATACGATACCGGCAATTCAGGGAAACGCCTGGGACATCCTCGGAAAGGGTAAGTTAGTGGGGCGACCGCTTGCCGCTTCTGTATCAGATTCAACAGACTATGAAATGCGTGGATACGATCTCTATTTACCGATACCTTATTCAACGCATTGCAAGATAACTTACCAGAGCGACTACATCAAGGACTTTGGTGCAAAAACCGGCGGAGAAGCTGTTTATTATAACATAAATTACCGGACATATGAACCCGGAACAACGGTCAGGACATTCTCAACAAATCAACTGAACGAATTTTCTTCATTGATTAAACGCACACAGAAAAAGCTCTCTGAAAAGATAGTACCCATTCCCGGTGCCTCTTTGACAAAAAACATGAAAGGCGTTGTTTATCCAGGGGAAAGCAGGTGCATCGACATTCATAAAAATGCTTCAGCTATCCTGAGGTTAAGCTTTAAAATTGAAGCCGGAAAAATAGAACAGGCATTGCGTAGTACAGTCATCCGGATTTCCTTCGACTCAATGACAACAGTTCATTGTCCTATAGGCGATTTTTTTGGAACAGGCTACAAAATAAGGGAATCCAATACCTGGTACACTAAAATAGGTAAGGACAGCACGCTCTCCTGTTTTTGGGTGATGCCATTCAAAAAAGATTGTTCTGTCAGTATTGAAAACAGAGGGGATCAGATTATTACGATAAAAGCGGGAAAAATAACCACTGCTCCGCACAAATGGACCAAAAACACACTGTATTTCGGCTCCTCCTGGAAACAATTCAGCTACCTGAGAACAGGGGAAATGAAAGACAATGAGGGGAACGGCGGCCCATTCGACATCAATTTTGTGGATATCGACGGCAAAGGAGTCTATGTCGGTGATGAAATCACTCTGTTCAATACAGTCTATGCGTGGTGGGGTGAAGGAAATGAAAAGATTTACATTGATGACGACTCCTTTCCATCTCATATCGGAACCGGTACTGAAGATTATTACGGATATGCCTGGTGCCGTCCTGAGAAATTCACCAATCATCCTTTTATCGCTCAATCTGACGGCAGTGGAAATTTCAATCCGGGTTATACAAATAACCTGAGGTTTCGTTCGCTTGATGCCATAGCTTTCTCAAAACAGTTAAGATTTGATATGGAAATGTGGCATTGGACGAGATCAATCATTCATTATGCGCCCACAACCTTTTGGTACATAAGTCCAAGCGATGCGGCGACATGTCCGGCATCTGACCTTAGCGGTTTATCAGTTCCCGTTGCTTTGACACGTGAAGACATCATTCCTCCTGTGATTGCCGGAAACAAGATTGAAGGAGAGGATATGAAACTTGAGAATAAGACAGAAGGCTATTTTCGCTACAGTAATAGCACTGAAAGGGGCTGGAGCAATAATATGCAAGTTGTTTGGGGTGATGTCAAGCCTTCCGGAAAGCTGACAATGTCATTTGTCTCTGATACTACACGTACCATGGATGCTGTCATAACCTATTCAAAAGGCCAGGAATACGGTGATTTTAGCGTGTCAATCAACGGACAAAATCCTGAAATTGTCAAAGCCGAAGAAACTAGGTTCAAAATCGATCAACTAATCATGAAGAATGTCGAATTGCATAAAGGATCGAATTATCTGACTGTTGAGTTTATAGGATCAGCTGATGATAAGACCAATCGTGTCGGAATAGACTGTATAGAATTCTACTGATTTGTTTGATTCTCCAATAAAGGGCCGTACCGAATTTATCAGGTATTTTGGCTTAATTAAGTTTGGCAGCAGGTTGTTTCTGATGTATTTTTACGGGACAAATCCAATCTGTCATGGATACATTCAACAACCTGGGTCAAAGCACCACTTACCGGTTCGATTATGATCCGGCCATTCTGGAGAGTTTCTTAAACAAGCATCCGGAAAACGATTATTGGGTAAAGTTCAACTGCCCGGAATTTACCAGTCTGTGTCCCATCACCGGACAACCGGACTATGCGACGATCTATATCAGTTATATGCCGGCTGAAAAGATGGTGGAGAGTAAAAGCCTCAAGTTATACCTGTTTAGTTTCCGTAACCACGGCGCCTTTCATGAAGATTGTGTGAACATCATTATGAAGGATCTCATGGCGTTGATGGACCCGAAATACATCGAGGTTTGGGGTAAGTTTTTGCCTCGTGGTGGGCTGAGCATCGATCCGTATTGCAATTACGGCAAGCCGGGCACGAAATATGAGCAGATGGCCGAATACCGGCTAATGAACCACGACTTGTATCCTGAGAAAGTGGACAACCGATAGGGTAACTGAATACAACTACCTCAATCCAGCTACTGCACCTGGAAGCCTCGCTATTTTTGTCCCGGTTAACGTTTCAGGTAGGCTTCCAGTCTGTCCAATCCGGTTTGAATGTGTTCCAGCGAGTTAGCATAGGAAAAGCGGAGAAATCCTTCTCCGGCTGAGCCGAAGTCGATCCCCGGTGTGATACCGACATGGGCTTTTTCCAGGACATCGAAACAGAAAGCCAGTGAGTCTGAGGTAAACGACCTGGCGTCACAGAAAACATAGAAAGCGCCTTGAGGAGCGGCATGGATAACGAACCCCATACCGGTAAGTCGTGAAACCATGTAATCGCGACGTTGCCGATAGATGGCACGCATGGCGATTACGTCGTCGTCGGCTGCCGTCAATGCGGCGATGCCAGCTTCCTGTGCTGTGCTGGGAGCACAGATAAACAGGTTCTGCTGAATGGTCTGCAAGGCCCGCATGTACTGTTTCGGCGCGATGAGGTAACCGAGACGGAGTCCTGTCATGGCAAACCGTTTGGAAAAGCCATTGACGACAAAGGCGTTATCTGTAAATTCGAGAATGCTTCTGGCATTGCCTTCATAAACCAACCCATGGTAGATTTCATCCGAGATGATGGGTACGTTCAGTGTTGCCAGCCCTTCGAAAACGGCATCGTCAACCAGGCCTCCGGTCGGATTCATCGGAGAGTTGACAAAAATGGCTCTTGTCTGATCGCTCAGAGCGGCACGGATATCTTCCAGTTTGTACTGAAACTTGTTTTCCGGTTTGAGCAACACCTGAACGGGATTGGCATTGACGGCCAGTGCAAAGTTGCTGTAACAGGCATATCCGGGGTTGGAGAGGATGACTTCGCTGCCGGCTTCGCACAGTAACATGAGCACCATCAGAATGGCCGGGGAAGATCCGGACGTGACGACAATGCAATCCGGATCGACGGTGACGCCGTATTCCTGAACGTAAAAGTCAGCGATTTTCTGACGAAGGAGAGGGCTGCCCAATGAATGGGTGTAATGCGTTTTTCCATCCTGATAGGCTTTGGTGGCCGCGTCAGTCACGCAGGCAGGTATGTTGAAATCCGGTTCTCCGACTTCCAGGTGGATGACATCGATGCCTTCGGCCTGCAAGGCATTGGCACGTTCCAGTACATCCATCACGATGAATGGCGTCATTTTAGTTACTTTCGGATTCATGCGTCTCGGTTTTGACAGTGCAAAGGAACGGATTTCAGGCGTAAAATGGATCAACTACAAAATCTGAGGAGTAGAGATTAATTCTTTAATTTTGCAGGATAAAAATTAATATAGCCCTGTGAAGATAAAAGACGGTTACTCCTTGCTGCTCCCTGTAGGGATGTTGGATTATTTTGATATCGAAAGC
>JAUZOU010000002.1 GCA_030706285.1 Bacteroidota bacterium | reverse complement strand
TCAATACTGAATCACAACTGTATGTGCAGCGCTCAGGCCAATATGAACAAAGACGTCTTGAGTTGGGTACGCAGATTGGTATTATCAAGGATCTTGAAAATTATGTTAACAAAAGCGGGAATAGCGATCAGCTGTTGCCATCAGGTATCGGCGTGTTAAGTACAGGCCTTAATGCTCTAATCAGCGAATACAACAATCTGTTGCTTGAACGTAAGCGTCTTTCTCATACAGCTACCGAAAACAATCAGGTTATGGTCAATTTAAAGGACCGCACCGATGCCTTGTTCAGGACAGTCCAATCCAGCATCAACAATGAAAAACGAAACCTGATTATGTCTCAGCAGGATATTACCGCTAAAGAGAGGGAAAATGCCGCTCGCATAAAATCCATTCCGCGTTATGAACGGACTATTTCGGATCTGTCACGTCAGCAAGATGTCAAATCCCAGTTGTATTTATACTTGCTCCAGAAAAAGGATGAAAATTATCTGAATACATCAACCGTAACGCCCAAATTTAAGACGATAGGTTATCCACGTAGCAATGGCGTCCCAGTATCTCCGGAGCGTGACGTCATTTATCTGTTGGCTTTTTTAGCCGGTGTGCTTCTTCCGTTTACAGGTGTGTCTATTCGTAACATATTGCATTTCACTGTGGAAAACCGGGAAGAACTTCGAAAGATTTCATCTGTTCCGATTTTGGGTGAAATTCCAAAGAGCAGTCAGCCGAATAGCATTATCATTCAGGAAAATGCAACGGACGGATTTACAGAAATGTTCCGGCTGTTACGGACCAATCTGATGTTTGTTCTGAATGAGCCTTGGAAGAAAGTCATCAACGTCGTTTCAACGATAAAGGGAGAAGGAAAAACCTCAATCGCCATCAACCTGGCTTTAAGCCTGGCGCTTCTTGACAAGAAGGTACTTATCCTTGGTCTGGATATCCGCAAACCAAAAATGGGCAAATTCATTGGGCTTGATAATATGACCGGTGTGACACAATATCTTTCGGGACAACTGCCACTGACTAAGCTTGTCCGTCCGTCAGGTATCCATCCGAATCTTTGGGCGATCACTTCGGGACCAACCCCGCCAAATCCGAACGAATTGTTGGCCAAACCTGCTTTGGATGAGTTGATCACTCTTTACAGAAACCAGTTTGATTACATCGTTATTGATACGCCGCCCATCGGTGCCGTTTCCGACAGCTTGTTGCTCAATCGTTTTGCCGATGTCAATCTGTATGTGGTGCGAGCCGATTATACGCATAAAGGTGATATTCAGGAAGCGAATGAAGTCTATAACAATCAGATGCTTAATAATATGTATTTCGTACTGAATGCAGCAGACATGAGAAAGTCATCCTCATACAGGTATGGCTATCGAAAGAGATATGGTTATGGGTACGGATATTATGAACAGAAGCGCAAAAAAAAGGTGGCCAATCCTGCACCCACGGCATAGATGGCTCCTAACCAGATCAAGATATTGGTATGAAACAAGCATTCGTTGAGCAAGTACCTATGTTGGTAAGTTCAGCGTGCGAGTTTCATACCAGGCTAATTAAAATTTCAGGGACATGAATGTGATTATTAATGCAGATGATCTTGGTATCAGTCATGAAGTCAATGCTTGTATTGAAAAATTCATGGAAGTGGGTGCGATCACCTCTTCCACTATCCTTGCCAATGGAGAGGCATTTAGTTCAGTCTCTGATATTGTAAAGCGTCATCCATCTATTTCTTACGGTGTTCATCTGAATCTGACTGAATTCAAACCATTGACCAATGCTACGATTTTCCACAACTATGCGATGATCAACGATAAAGGAGAATTTATCAAAAGCGCATTACACAATGTCAATTATACAAAGGAACTGAAATATGCCATCTATAAAGAATGGTCGGCTCAACTCATCAAGCTGCTGGATGCTGGCATTCAAGTGACTCATATTGATGGACATCATCATTGCCATACTCAATACGAACTTTATGAAGTAATGAAAAAACTTGCCAATGATTTTGGCATCAGGAAAATCCGGCTGAATTATGTTTATCCGTTGGTGTTTATGTGCAGGAAAAGGCCACTTGACGATGATCTTGAGCCACGAAGACCGGCAGGAGAAGCAATGATGATTCAGCACCGCCTTGATATCAGGAAACGGATTGAAACGGCCATCAAAAATAGAATTTGGTATTGCCGGACGATACACGATTTCGAAACGGCCAACCTTTTTTTCTCGTATGCTGATTTCATCAAACGGTATGACCTGATTCGCAGAAAAAAGACGATCACGATCGAATTGATGTGCCACCCGGGAAATCCATTATATAGGGATGAAGCTGCATTGCTGATGAAAAACACCCTGAAGAAATCTGCTCCATTTTCGCTGATTAACTACAAAGTGTTTTGATACCAGGAATAGATGAATCTGGTGAGGCTTTTTATATAACGTCATTTTAACAGTTTATAAATGGGTTTATACCAACATTGTGTCGATACGATACATCAACATAAAAAACAGGTCTTTGATCTGGGTATCTATACGCTGGCTTCGATCATCCCTACCGCATTAGCTGTCATCGTCAATCCGCTTATTGCCATGAATATGTCTCCGACAGATTATGCCATTGTCGGATATTATACGGCCTTCAACTTATTGATTTCGCCTTTTATTGAATTTTATTTACTGCATTATTATACGAAGCGGTATTTTGAATTATCCGAAGATGGCAGAAAGGAATTGAAAGCGGTTCTGGTAAAGGTGCTGATATACTTTTCTTTGATCAATGCACTTATTTCTTTGGGTGGTTTGTATGTGTACGTAAAACTATTCAATGTTGATACCGAAATACCGTTTATGCCTTATGCACTGCTTTCAGTTATGACTATACCATTGGTTGGTCTTTATTCGTTGACATTAACTGACTACAGAATGCAGAGAAGGAGCAAAGAGTTCTTCCGGCTTTCTGTATTGAGCGGATTGCTAGGCTTATGTCTGGTCATTTTATTGGTCGTTTTACTGAAATATGGCGCTTTTGGCAAGTTGCTGGCGCCATTGTTGGGTAATCTGATCGTTTTTGGCTATTGTTTCTACAACAACAGGCAACTATTTAAGGTTAAATTGAATAAGTTACTGTTTTTGGATGCCATAAAGTTTTGTTATCCATTGGTGTTGGCATCCATGTTATCGTTTTTTGCCACTGGTTTTGACAGAGTGATTCTGGAAAGGCAAGGAAATCTGGCAGAGCTTGGTTTTTATGTGGTCGGTGTACAAATTGCGGGCTACCTGAGCATTGTCTCTACCTCAATCAACAATACGTTTCAACCGGATATTTTTGAAAGCGTTGTCCATCGGGATTTCAGGAGATGTACACGAATCATAGTCGTCATGGTGGGTTTCGTTTCTGTCGTCGCACTGGTATTTATTGCGTTGGCTCCTTTTCTGGTGAATATTCTTACTGCCGGAAGGTATGTGGCTTCTACCAAGTATGCTATGATTGTTGCCCTTTCTTCCATAACCAGCATGCTTTATTATTCATTGTCACAGGTGACCATTGCATTGGGGTTTACAAGAATCACGCTGATTAATAAGATTATCGGTAGTTTGCTTTGTATCTGGATGTATTCTATGTTCATATCAAAAGGGGGAGCCATTGGGGCAGCATGGGGTACGGTCATCAGTTTTGTGTTGTTTTTCATCGGGAATGTAGCCCTGATTGGGCTGAAAATGAAATTTAAACATGACAAGACTTAAAATTCTCGAGATTACTGATTTATGTACAGCCTGCGGATCCTGTGTGAATATCTGTGGTTCTAGTAGCCTTCAACTACGTGCAGACACGGAAGGATTTCTGATGCCTGTTGTTAACATGGATACGTGTAGCGATTGTGGCTTGTGTGAAAAGGCATGTCCTGTTTTTGTGGATAAAGAAAAGGTCGATCTGGCCGGGATAGAGGGTTATGCCGGTTGGAGCAGAGATAAGCAACTGGTTGCAAAGAGTTCATCCGGCGGTTTCTTTTCTGTCCTTTCAACTAGCGTCCTGGACGATTCAGGGGTTGTCTTTGGTGCAAGATACGATTACAAAAAGAAGAGGCTCGAACAATGCCATACAGATGACTTCGACTTGTCTGCTTTCAGACAGTCAAAATATTTCGAATCCAATACGCTGGAGGCCTTTTCAGCAGTCAGAAAATTTCTGAAGCAAAACAGATGGGTCCTGTATTGCGGAACTCCCTGTCAAGTACTTGGATTGAAACGGTTTCTGGAGGTATTGCACATCGATACCGGTCACTTGATCTTAGTTGATTTCATTTGTCATGGAGTCCTCTCGAACGACCATTTTTCACAATATATCAGGACCATAGAAGAAAAGCTAAAGAGTGAGCTGGTCTCGATCGATTTTTGCTCCAAGAAAAGTGGTTGGTCGGGTAACATGATGAGTGTCAAGTATGTGGCAGCCAATGGAAAACTTCAAAGAAGCAGAGCGTTCCTGGAAGATCCGTTTTATATGGCGTTCCTGGATGGTTTATTGCTAAGGCGATCCTGTTATGCCTGTGAAGCCATTCATTATCATGGCTCTGATCTGACAATTGGCGATTTTGTTGGAAGAAAAGGCGTTGTTGATGATGATGATACTGGCATTTCACTTATGATTGCCAACTCAGAAAAAGGGAAAGCCATTGTCGAAGAACTTAGAAAAGATTCGAATGTCTATCTTAAAAATCTGGACAAAAGCCAATATGAATATGCCTATAAACGGAATAAGGCTGAGTATTCACTTGAACTAAGAGCACAGATGCTCAGGGCGGTTCAGCAAAACGGATTTGCCAGTGCGCTTGATCAACGGTATGCCCGTCGTATCAGACAATATAGAGTGAAACAGGCGATAAAGAAACTAATCAGGTATAAGTCATGAAAAAGATTGGATTGCTAACATTTCATTTCCCCATCAATTACGGAGCGGTACTGCAGACGTACGGACTGTATTCATTTTTAAAGAATAACGGTTACGACATTGAAATTGTCAATTATTATCCGGACGAACATATGCGCCGATATAATTATTATCATAAACCGGGATCTGTACGGGAGATGATATACTATATCGTAAAGACGGTTTTTATAACGGACCATTTATTAAGAAAAAAGCGGTTCAGGACGTTCTCGGCTTCTCATTTCAAGTTGACAAAGCGGTATAGGGAGGTAGAAGATATTCCTTTTAATTATGATTGTATTTTAACAGGAAGTGATCAGGTGTTTAATTTTGAATATCCTGATAATCTGATCTATTTTCAACCTTTTCCCAAAAAAGAAAATCAGAAAAAAATTGCCTATGCACCTAGTTTTGGAGTTAGTGAATTTTCAGAGAACTTGAAAAAACTAATCAGAGAGTATGTGGTGGATTTTGACGCAATTTCCTGCAGGGAAAACGATGGGGCAGCTTTTTTAAGCGAAATTGTGGGAAAGCCTGTTCCTCAGGTACTGGATCCTGTTTTTTTATTAAATAAAGAAGAATGGAGTCTACTATGTCCCAAACGGCTGATTAAGGAAGATTATATTTTTATTTATGATCTGGATGGAAAAAAATCACTGATAGATATAGCCAAAGCCATTAACAAAAATAATAACAAGCTGGTGATACTATCAAGCGATCCGATCTCAAAAATAAGAAATGAATACAATGACGTGGATGTATTCATCAATTCAGCCGGAGTAGAAACTTATGTCAATTTAATCAAATATGCCTCAGCTGTTGTGACGGATGCATTTCATGGAACAGCATTTTCGCTCATTTTCCAGCGTCCTTTTTATACCTATATCGCATTAGAGAAAACGGCTAGCCGCATCACTTCTCTATTAACGAATCTAGGTCTGGAAAACAGGATTGTCCACAAAGAGACCCCTTTGTCTGAAATTAAAGAGGTTGATGAAATCAGTTTCGCTGATATGACAAAACTATATGAGCAAATAAACGACTCTAAGTCCTATCTAATAAATGCCTTGTATGAGTAAGCCAATAACATTCATCACGTACGGATTACTGGGGCTATGGAGCCTTTGCGCTTTACAGGCAAATGATGTGGCAACATTTGCAACGTTCAGTTATTTCGCCATTGTGTTGTTACTATTGCTGGAGGCTGTCGCTCTGATCGTCATCATTTCAAATATCGGTAACTTGGTCAACAGTAGTTTAAACATGGCTGTCTTTGTCTGGCTCATTTATGCCGTATTAAATACAATTGTCAATTCAAATGATTTGTTTCGCAGCCTTCGAACTATCATTTGGTGGCCTTTAATCTATTTTTTGTTTTACTATATTGCCTATGAAGATTCTCAGGAGAGCAATGTTAGATTATTCTTAAAGGCCTTTCCTTTCCTGTTCTTTTTGATGCTGCTTCTCTTTGTCTATATGAGAACCAAAACGGTTATAAGATATGATGAGTACGGTAAAGAAGTATTTGTACAATCCAATGCCATCTATTTTAATGCCCTTCTTTTGCCTTTTGCTTTTTTATCAAAGACTAAGCGCTTAAAATACCTGCTCCTCATCATCGGATTTATATTGGTTTTAATATCATTTAAACGATCGGCGTTAATCTATTCTGTTTTAGTTCTATTTATGTCGATTTATTATGATTTCGTTAAATCTAAAAGTGTCAACATAGTTGCCGGCATACTGTTGTCCTGTGCAATTATTGCAGCTGGAGTTGTTGCATTTAATTATATTAATAAAGAAACGAATAATTTTATTTTAAACAGGTTTGTTTCCATGCAAAGTGATGAAGGATCAGGCCGGTTGGACATTTATAAAACTGTTTGGAAAAAATTTGAAGACAAGAGTCTTGAAGACAAGTTGATCGGTTCCGGACAAAATAGTGTATTGGCAGCCAGTACAACAGTTGAAGGTACCGGGGTGTCTGCGCACAATGATTTCCTCGAAGTCTTATTTGATTTTGGCATCGTCGGATTGATAATTTATTTGTACATCATTTTACTACTGATCCGACGGCTCTTCTATCTAAGACACATTGACGATCGGTTTTTCCAGGCTAATTATGCAGCGTTTTTGATCTTTATTGTCATGAGTTCGGTCAGCCATTTGATTATTTATCCGACCTTTTTTGCCTATCTGGCTATGATTTGGGCAATGACGGAAGGGCTGATCAAGAATAAAGAACGGGAAAATGAACAGTAAGACTAAAGGAATCAGTGTGATTATTCCTTGCTATAACCGGGAAAAAACGGTCGGGCTAAGTTTGGATAGCGTTATTTCTCAGAATTATACAGGCGATGTTGAAATCATTGTTTCAGATGATGGTTCGACGGACGGATCCATCAGAGTGGTTGAATCTTTCGGAAAAAAGGTGATGCTTCTTCGAAAACCGGCTGACAGTACGGAACAAGGTGTCTCTGGAGCCAGAAACCGTGGCATTATGGCCTCAACAAAGGATTACGTCTGCTTTCTGGATTCGGATGATTATTACCTGCCCGGCTATTTAAAAAAAATGGTGGAGGTGATGGAGGCCAATCCTGAGGCAGGTTACTCGTTCTGCAGAAGCAGGCAAGAAATTAACAGGGGCGATGGAAAAGTGATGGTGACCGATTGGACCCGAAAAAGGATGTCGGCTTTGGATAAAAAATACCATGCTTTGTACAGGGGGCATGATATCAATACGAACACCATTTTTGTCAGGCGGACTGTGCTTGATTCGGTTGGATTGTTCAATGTCTCACTGTCGAATGTTGAAGATACTGATATGTGGATCAGAATATCGGAACACTCAAAAGGCATCTTTGTTGATATTTACGGAGCTGTTTACAGGATCAATCATTCGAATGGGCAACTAACCGCAGTTTCACAAAAAGTTATCCGTCAATGCATGGGGAAAGTGTATGCTGCTGCTTTTCAGCGATATATCGTGTCTGGAAATGACGATAAGTTACGATATATGTTGATTGTCAGGCTTTTTCTGTACAGAGGGCTGACTTCCAGGAAGGGTTGGTTCTTCTACCTGTTCAGATTGATAACGGTTCATTTCAGGTTGTTGTGCCTGTTCCCAAGGAACTACTGGCGTTTCCTGTCAGAAATGTAATCCATTTTTACCAATAAGACCAATTCTCAAGGTAACATGTATGAACAATAACGTCCTATTCATTGAATGTACCAGGCATTATCCATTCAAGTATACAGCGAGTAACACAAAGATGGAGCTAATTGGCAGGGGATTGATCGAGCAGGGTGACAAGGTATCTGTCATCAATCCTGTGATTGGTGATTTTAATCTGGCATCCAGGTTAGTCAGTGGACAAACCAAAGGCCTTAATTATTATTGTTTCCTTCGCAGGAGAAGCATTGTCATTTCCCTCCTGTTCAATCTGATTCAATTGCATACGGTATTGAAAAAACTGAAGGATCGCACGTCAACCAATACAGTGGTGCTGCTGGAAACAGTTTATCCCTTGTATTTAGTTTACATAGCGATGGCAAAGTTTTCAGGCTACAAGATCGTCAATATTATCCATGAGTGGCATCTGGCTTGGCCACGCAAAGGCTTGACAAGAGTATCAGCTTTTTTATTTGACAAAACTTTCGGCTACTTTGTCGATGGCATTCTGCCAATCTCTCTTTACCTGGAAAACAAGATCAGACGGTTTCACAAACCGATGTTGAGAGTTCCAATACTGGCTGATTATGCTGATAATGAATATGATATGAAGTATGGGTCGACTGTTGATAATTATTTCTTTTTCTGTGGCGGCGCTGTCTATTTCAGAGTCATAAAGGTCCTTATCGATAGTTTCTGCCTGTTTGTTAGAGAGAGGCATGACAGGCAACAGCTACAACTGGTTTTGTATGGGAGTGAACAAGAAATGCATAGGATTGCTTCCTACATCAACGAAACCAACTATGTTGACAGAATCAGAATTTTGCCGCAGCTTTCCAATGAAGAACTAAAACAAAAAATGGAAAGAGCCATCGCCTTATTGATTCCCTTATCGGAAAACAGTGAGATCGATAAAGCCAGGTTCAGCCAGAAAATTGCAGAATATCTGTCTGCAAGGCGCCCTATCATTACAGTCAATGTTGGAGAAATTCAATACTATTTCAAAGATGCCGTCAATGCCTATATCGTACCGACATTGGAAGCGTCGCTGATAGCCGATAAAATGAAAAAAGCGGTTGAAGATCCTGCTGAATCCGACCTGATCGGATTGAATGGTTATCAGGTCGGCTTGTCTTGTTTCGATTATAAAAAGCATGGATCATCAATTCACAGATTTCTGTTGGAGATAAATAAAAGTTAACAACTAAATTAGAATGATATGAAGCGAGTATTATTGATTGCTCCTACAGGTGAGGTCGTGCATAAACAAAACAGTAGTGGTATTGGCTCTTGGGCTATAAAGTTTGTGAAAAATTTCAAATCAGACCATTTTGAGATCACTTCGATTGATGCGATGCCCAGATTTGGAAACAAAATGGGGTATTCCAATCTTCGGAGAATATTGACCGGACTTTGGGATTTAATAATCTTGGCACATCAGGTCAGAACAATCCTTAAAGGCCAGCGGTTTGATATTATGCATACCACAACCAGCGGTTCGTTCGGTTCGTTGCGTGATTATGTTTTGTGCAGGATCTGCAAACGTAAAGGTACAAAATGCATTTTACATTGTCGCTATGGGGCGATTCCGACGATCATTGAGTGCGGCGGTTTTAACAAATGGTCCCTGCTACTAACAATGAAGCAATACGACAATATCTGGATTCTTGACAGAAAAACAGAAGAAATATTGAAAAGCATTCCGTCCTTAAATCAAAAAATATATCTTATTCCAAATGGGATAGATGTGCCTCGTGAATATGACAATTCTCCCAAGAAGTTTAACAACGTTGCATTCATTGGGAACCTAATTCCCACAAAAGGCATTTTTGAATTGATTGAGGCGTTTATTTCCATGCAAAATAAAGATGTGACATTGTTTATTGTTGGTGGTGGCAGTCCAAAGACAGAACGAAGAATAGCTGAAATTCTTGATCAGTATAAGGACAAAAACATACAAATAATTGGACCTTTGCCAAATCCAATGGCTGTTGAGTTCCTGAAATCAATGGATATTCTGGCCCTGCCGACCTATTTCCCTTCTGAGGCCTTTCCAATTTCCATTCTTGAAGCGATGAGTTTAGGAAAATTGGTTATCTCTACTTACAGAGCGGCTATACCGGATATGCTAACGGATGCTGATGGAAGTAAATGCGGTTTACTTGTTGGAGAAAAGAATGCATCAGCTATCCGGGAAGCGATTGAATTTTGTATAGAGAATGCTGCCTATGCCAATATGTTGTGCGAAAAAGCGTATCGTAAAGTGAGAAATTTTTACAGTACAGAAATTATCTACAATATGATTGAGACTAGATATGCTAGTCTTCTTTCATAAATGCGGCCGGGCAAAAGCCTTCATGTTTAATAAAAATCAGAGTCAGACCGATCTTTTTTGGGTCATCGAATGTTATCAATCATTATATGGATTGGATGAACTGATTCGTTGTTTATAGATGACTTAACCCTGATTGTCTATAATAAAATCATTCGTATGAAAAAGCTATTGTTCTTGCTTTTGTTGATGGTTGGATGGTCATTCGGTAAACTAAATTCCCAGACTGAACAAAAGCTGTTGTTCGCCCTTGAACCTTACTCTTGGCAAATTCAATTCGGTAAAACCAATGGACTGCAACGCGCCTATATCTTTTATCAGGATCAATTCGTCAATGCGGATGGCGTTTCTTTTAGCAAGGAAAAGATGGAGAGCATTGTCAATTCGTTGATGCCTGACACCGCAGAGCATGGCTTTGCCATCATAAACTGGGAAGGATCGATCTATAACACGCTTGCCGGCAGGGGCTCCACATCTGAAACTGTCTATCAACAATATCTGAATCAGTTTATTGCGGCATTGCGTTATGCAAAAAAACTGAGACCAAATATGCAATGGAGTTATTATTTTATGCCTACCTGGATTTATAGTCAATATGCTGAAGAAAAAGGGACCAATCAAAAGCGATGTCTTCCTTTGCTTAAAGAACTGGATTTTCTGGCTCCAGAGTTCTATCCAAGATATGAAGCAGGTTTAACCGTTGACCAGATGTTTGTTTCTCACTATATGACGGCTAATCTTTGGTTTGCCCTGGCATTGGGTAGTATGTTAAATAAACCTGTCTATTGCTTTGTCTGGCATAGATATTGTTCAAGTGACAACCCAGCTTTTACAAACGGGAATATGCTTATAGATTATCCAACCTATAAGCAAATTATAGCAAAACTATTGACCATCGAATATTTTAATAATAAAGCGAGTGGGCTTATTTGGTGGAATGATGAAGATTATCTTTGTAATCGCCGGTCGTCAAACGCTATTTTGGCAGCTGAATATCAAGGCGTTACTGATTTATTGGCTCATAAGAAATATGTCTTGCAAACCTATCTTGACACAACGTTGGCGGTTATGGACAGCATCAACAATCTTGATAAATAAACTTTTTCATAGCAGGACTGAATGAAGGCTGGTTATAAGGATAATGGCCTTATAATCTGGTCGGTAGCCGGTTTGATAGCAATGGGTATAAAATCCTTGCACACCCCTGTTATATCCTTTAAAGAACACACACTGGAAGGGTTAGTATCTCTTGTTTTTATAGCAGACTGTCTATTAATTATATATAAAGATGACAACCAACGTAACAGACTACCTGGAAAGAACCACGGCTGCCTATCCTGACAAAATTGCTGTAAAAGATGCGAATGGAGCGATTTCGTTTGCTCAACTGATGAATGCCGGGAAAAGGATAGCCTCGCAACTGCTGAACAGCCAGGTGAAAGACAGTCCGGTGGCAATATATATGCCTAAAAACAAAGAATCTGTTATCTCTTTTCTTGGAATTAATTATAGTGGAAACTTTTATGTGCCTTTGGATGTGAAGTCTCCTGATGCTCGCGTGAAAGCGATTTTAAACGTGATTGACCCTCAAATCGTCATTACGGATAAAAGTCATTATGAAACATTGACGTCATTTTGTTTACAGAAAATTATTTTATACGAAGATTTGATCCTGTCTCCGGAAATAGATGAATCGGCCATTCGGCATACAATCGATCGTAAAATTGACACAGATCCTGTTTATTCGATATTCACTTCAGGTTCTACCGGAATTCCAAAAGGCGTCGTGATTGCCCATCGTGGGGTGATTGATTACATAGACTGGGCCGTCTTGGCATTGAACATCGACGAAACTACCATCATCGGCAATCAATCTCCATTCTATTTTGACAATTCCACCTTGGATATTTATCTGATGTATGCCACAGGAGCGACATTGGCCATCTTGCCGGAGGACTCGTTTTCATTTCCTGCCAGATTGATCGACTTGTTGAATGAGTGGCAAATCAGCCTGATTTTCTGGGTGCCTTATGTGTTTGCGACGATAGCCAATCTGGACCTGTTTGCAATGAAAAAACCAGTTTATCTGCGTGATGTTTTTTTTGCCGGAGATGTGATGCACAACAAGCATCTGAATTACTGGAGAAACTATTTGCCCGATTGTCGCTATGTTAATTTGTACGGACCGACTGAAATAACGGTAGATTGTACTTACTATGAGGTGAAACGGGCGTTTTCAGATGATGAGCCATTGCCGATCGGTTATGCTTGTAAAAATACGCACATCCTGATTTTGACTGAAAATGGAGAAATGGCCAAACCTGGTGAACAAGGTGAGTTGTGTGTGAGAGGATCATCCCTTGCATTGGGCTATTACAACGACAAGGAAAAGACACAAACAGTGTTTGTTCAAAATCCATTGAACCGACATTATCCGGAACTGATTTACCGGACAGGCGATTTGGCCTACCAAAACAGGGCGGGTGAGATTATCCTGGTTGGTCGAAAAGATGCTCAGATAAAATTGAACGGCTACCGGATTGAACTTGGAGAAATTGAAACAGTCATTCTTGGAACCCATCTGGTAGATAGTTGCTGTGCCGTCTACGATTATAAGGTTCAGCAAATAACTCTATTTTATGAGGCAAAGACGGACGTTTCCATGAGCGATCTCCGGCAGCAATTGTCTAAGTTGATTCCTAAATACATGTTGCCGTCAAAAGCGATCAGAATCAATAAGATGCCTGTCAATTCGAATGGAAAGATCAACAGGTTGGAACTAAGTCGAACCCTAAATGCCTAATTATTATGGAAGTCAACGAATACATTAAACTGATTTCAGATCAGTTTGAGGAAACGGACAAAGCGGTTTTTAACCCGGAAACAAAATTCAGAGAACTGGAAGAATGGTCTTCCTTAATTGCGTTGGCCGTTATGGCTATAACAGACAAAAAGTATGGCGTTGTCATAACCGTCAATGAAATGAGGCAAATGAATACCATCAAGGATTTGTTTGAACTGGTCGAGTCAAAAAGGAACTGAAAGGTTTGAATTCCCCCGTGGTCACGAAAGCCTATGCGTTAAAAATAAATATGATCTTATGAAAGTCTATATTAAGGCCTTGGCATATGCCCTTCCTGAAAAGATATTGACTAATGCTCAGCTGGTTGAGTTGTTTCCGGAATGGAGCGTTGACAAGATAGCCTCCAAAGTGGGTGTCAATCAGCGGCATGTAGCGGCTGACAATGAAACGGCAGCTGATCTGGCTGTCAGGGCAGCAGAAAATCTATTCAAGGAAAATCAAATTGACCGGTCGACGATAGATTTTGTGCTGTTTTGCACTGAGACTCCGGATTACATGTTGCCGTGTTCGGCCTGTCTGATTCAGCATGAGTTAAGGCTGCCGACCACCTGTGGTGCCTTGGATTTTTCATTGGGTTGTTCAGGCTTTATTTATGGACTAGCTCTGTCAAAAGGGCTGATTTTTAGCGGAATGGCTACCAATGTATTGTTGCTAACGGGTGAAACGATGACTAAATGCTTACATCCGAAGGATAAAGGAAACCGCACGATCTTTGGTGATGGCGCTTCAGCCTCCTTAATCTCAAAGAATGGACTGGCTGAAATCGGAGAGTTTTCGTTCGGATCAGATGGCAAAAACAAAGAGGATCTGATCATCAAGACAGGGGCGATGCGTCATCGTGAGCCACTGAATGACCTGACTTTTGATGCTTCAAATAATCCGGTCTCAAGCGACTTTCTGTATATGAACGGTAGTGCCGTCTTTTCTTTTTCAAATCTGGTCGTTCCTGATTTGGTCGATCATGTGTTGGCCCGTAACCACCTTTTACAACCTGATATCAACTTGTTTGTTTTTCATCAGGCCAACAAATACATGATCAACTATTTGAGAAAACTGCTGTCAATCGAAGAAGAAAAATTTTACATATTCCTGGAAAATGTAGGAAATACGGTTTCCTCAAGTATTCCGATCGCTCTGTATGAGGCAAAAAAAGAGGATCGCTTACATGGACAAGTCTTGCTGGCAGGTTTTGGAGCGGGTTATTCCTGGGGTGGTGTCACATTAAATTTCAATTGAGGTATGTTTATTCCGGCCGATCATCATCAATTAAAGGAAAAAGTGGCCTGCATCCTATCGAAACGGCCTGCATTCTCAAATTATTACGGCGTGGATCTGACAGATACGCAGTATATTGAACTGCCGGAATCATTGATTTTGAAAAAAAATCATGAAACGTATTCCCGTATCTATTTTTTATCCAACAACGCAGTCGAATTAATGCGTGTCTTGAAACGGCTGATGCCGGAAGATATCATCAACATTCCATCAAAGACAGCCATCGATCAATCCTTGGAGATGATTCTCGTAACAGGCGGATACAAGCTATGTGGCATCTATGAACGACTTTATAAAAATTCCAATAAATCCAGCGGCCCTTTTATCCAGTGTTATGCCCGCCCAGATGAGTTGGAAGCTATATATACGCTGCTTTATTCACATTTTAATCCGTATCTGGACCATTTGCCCTCCAGGGAAGAGCTTCGACGAATGATTGAGCATGAACAGGCCTTGGTAAACCGGCATGAACAATCAGGCGATGTGACAGGCGTCATTATTTATACCAGGGAACAGTCAAGAATTTACTTTAATTGCTGGCTTGATCATACGGGCTGGGACAATGCCTTATTCTTACTTTTCAATATGTTCAACTATATGGGTGAACATCAGATTGAGAAATCCTATTTCTGGTATGATTCGATGAATAAACTAAATAAGAAGATGTATAAGATCCTTGATTATCAGCCAGATGGTCTAAAAGATTATGTGTTTGTCAAACAATAAAACATCAAGCTATGAAACGAACATGTTTGTCCCAAACGTCTGTTCAGCGTGGGCGAAAATCCGACATGTGAGTTGCTTATGGTCTTGAATAAAAACTTATGATTATGAAAGAAATCATACTTGAAATCCTGGAAGAACTTCGTCCGGAATACAATTTTAATGCCCAGATGGACTTTATTGAAGAAGGCATGTTGGATTCATTCGATATAGTCAATCTTGTTTCGTCATTGGATGATGCCTATTCAATCTCAATCAGCGGGATGGACATCATTCCGGAAAATTTCAACTCTGTTGAACATATTATGGCACTTGTTACCAAAAATATCGCCAAGTAAATGGAAATGAATCAATTGTAAAGAAAAAGACTGGAATAGGCATCGGTATAATCTATTACTATTGATCAGCTTGTCCGACACAAGATAGTTAAACCAACAGGGCTCGGTTTTACGGGCTAAAAAAAAACTAATATGCTAAAAGAACTACTTCAGAATATTCTACCCACTGTCGTTTTTGATTTTCTGAAACGAAAGAAGCTACAATTTAGCTTACTGTGGCATCTAATGCAAGCGTACCGCTATGACATGAACAGGTACATACGGTTTTCAGATACTTTTGGATCGAATACCGCTCAAAAGCTAATTGGTAAGATTATAAAGGAATACCATGTCGTTGAAAAAGGCTTGACTATGCCAGATACCAAACTCGGATTTGGAAGGGAGTTACTCTTTAATCTGGCTACTAATTGCAGGCAATATATTGAAAAATATGGCGAAACTGATGAACAGCTGGAACATGCCGTTGGCGTCGTCTTGGAGTATGAACAATTTCACCAAAATTGTATGTTTCAGTTAGAAGCGGTAGTCGCAAATTCAATTCATGATTTAAAGCAAGTGGTAGCTAAAACCACTGTTTGTCGTCAAAAAGACGCATCTATTGAAGACTATTTCAGATACTCGGAATCTCCCTTTTTTCAATTTGCCAAATCGAGATCAAGTATAAGGAATTATTCTACTGAAAACATTCCTACAGAAAAACTGATTGAGGTCCTGGATTTGGCACGAACGGCACCATCAGCCTGCAATCGACAATGCTGGAGGACGTATGTGTTTGAAAATAAAGATCAAATTAATTCAATATTAATTATCCAGGGAGGAAATAGAGGCTTTGGACATTTAGTTAACAAGTTGATCGTTATAACAGCTGAAGTCGGTGTGTTTGCAAATGTTGGAGAAAGAAATGAATCTTTTATAGATGGTGGCATCTATGCAATGAATGTACTTTATGCTTTGCATTATTATAAAATTGGAGCTTGTATGTTGAATTGCAGTAATACGATTGAAAAGGATTTAACGTTACGTAAGTTGTGCGATATAAGAGAATCGGAAGTATTTATAGCTATGATTTCCTGTGGAATACCACCGGAAAATTTTCGAATTGCACTATCGAAAAGATACGATTTAGGAAAGACAAATACACTTAGATAAAAACTCAAGTGAAACTGACATTCAACAACAAAAGGATCAGTGGTATTCTGACTGTCTTGCCTCGAAATGAACTGAAGTTTGACGATGAGGTGGAAAATTATAATTTTCCTCCGGCCAAATCGATGAAACTAAAACTGGCTATGGGGTACAATACGCATAGACTTGCAGACAGTGAGGTTTGTGCATCAGATTTGTGCATCGCCGGACTGGATTATCTGTTTCAAAATGAACTGCTGGATAAAAACGAGATCGATGCCTTGTTGTTTGTTTCTCAATCGCCGGATTATTTCCTGCCGCCGACAAGCAACATTATTCAAGGCCATTACGGCATGAAACAGGATATGATTTGTATGGATATTAATCAGGGCTGTGCTGGCTATGAACTTGGCCTTATTCAGGCCTTTATGTTACTGGAGCAGGACTCGATTAACAGGGTCGTTCTGTTGAATGCCGATGTCCTGAGTTCAAAAGTCTCCAAACAAGACCGGAATTCATATCCATTGGCAGGTGATGCGGCTTCTGTGACTATTGTCGAAAAGAATCCGACCGGCTCGGTCATTCATTGTGCCATCAAGATGGATGGTACAGGCGCCTTTGCACTGATGATTCCGGCTGGTGGTTTCCGTATGCCATGCAGTGCAGAAACGGCGATCATGCGTGAAGATGAGGATGGAAATATCCGGTCGCTGAACCAGGTTATCATGAAAGGAGATGAAATCTTCAATTTTGTCCAGAGGGAAGTGCCTCCGATGATTGAAGAATTACTGACAAAATCAGGATTGAATCGTGACGACATTGATTGGTATATGTTTCATCAGCCCAACCGATTTATGTTAAATAAATTGGCAGATACGATCGGAGTGGACAGAGAAAAAATGCCGAGCAACATCGTCGGGCTATTCGGAAATGCCAGTAGTGTCACGGTGCCGACCAACATTTCATATAACCTTGGAGACAAACTCTGCCACAATCAGTATAAACTGTGTCTGGCTGGATTTGGTGTCGGATTGACTTGGGCTGCCATAATTATGGAGGTAGGACAGTTGAGGTTCAATAAGATGATTGAATGTTAGTACAGGTCTATTTACCTGCAAGTCTGCCAACGGTTAATGGATTTTGACGTGCGTTTTCCGCCTAGAACCTGGAATGGATATCAAATTTAGAAAATAAATGCCATGAACTTGCGATTTTATGAAATATCAGCTAGTGATACAAACAAAATCAAGGAGAGTTATAGGATTATTAAAGAATGTGGTGAATACATGTATAAAGAACTAGGATTGTGTCATTGGAAAACGCCTTACCCGATAGACTCCATCCAGAATGATTGTACAAATCGCCATGTTTTTTTGGTTGAGGACCTTGATTCCGGCAGGTATGTTCATACGTTTCAAATAGAAATAAGTTACAATGTCGCTACTATCGCCAAGCTTTATAAGATGGCAACGCTCCCTTTGGCTTCAGGTCAAGGTATCGGCATGAGCAGTATGGCATACATTGAAGATTTTTGCCACAAAGCAGGTGTCTATTCCCTTTATTTGGATGTGTACGATAAAAGTGAAAATGCCATTCAATTCTTTAAGAAACATCATTTTTCCATTACAGGCTCAAGACCAACCACTTATTTTCGAGTCTATATCATGGAAAAAGTATTGTGATATAATTGCTTAACATTGGCTTGATATGAAGCGAATTTTAATTATTGGTGCGGGCTTTTTACAGACTTTTATTATAGTAAAAGCGAAGGAGCTTGGCTATGAGACTGTTGTCGTTGATGGGAATCCGAAATCTATTGGTTTCAGGTATGCCGACGAATACAAAACAATCGATATTGTAGATCAAGAGTCCTGCCTGGCCTATGCCAAAGAGAAGAAGGTTGATGGAGTTCTGACAGCTGCAACAGATTATGGAGTCTTGACATCAGCCTATATTTCTCAGCAAATGTCACTTCCCGGCATTGACTATAAGGTAGCACAAACAGTCAAAAATAAATTCTATATACGTCGTACGTTATTTACCAGTCAGATTGATGATTTGTCTCATTATTATTTAATCAGTGACCTGAATGAAATCGATCAGCTTAGAGATAGTATTCACTTCCCTGTTATGGTCAAACCATGTGACGGATCGGGTAGTAAAGCGATTAAACGGGTAAATTCGATTCAGCATCTTCGATCTGCCTGCCGGATGGCCATCGCGTCCTCAAATGTCGGGAAGGCTTTAATTGAAGATTTTATTGTTGGAAAAGAATATGGGGTCGAATCGTTTGTATACAATGGTCATGTCCATGTGCTGGCAATTCTTGATAAACAGATGACTTCGCCCCCTATCTACGCAGAACTGGGCCATTCGTTGCCTAGTGGTTTAGCCATAGAGAAAGAAGTCAAAACCGTTGTGAGCAATGCCATAATAACTCTTGGCATTGATTTCGGTGCTGTGAATATGGACATTTTGATTACCAGCGATAACAAAATCTATATTGTTGATGTGGGTGCAAGGATGGGGGGTAATCTGATCGGCTCTCACATCGTTCCGTTGCACACGGGTATCGATTATATGGGCAATCTGATCAGGGCGGCTGTCGGAGATGAGGTGAACATGGCATCTGTTGGAACTTATGCTGTAGCGACAAAAATACTGGCACTGAAACCTGGAAAGATAACTGGATTGCCTGATTTTAATAAGATTACGCATCAATGTCAGGTCCATATTTTTCATCATTTGCAGGTCCATGATTCGATCAGGGAGTATAAAAATAATCTGGATGGTTGCGGTTATGTACTGGCTGTTTCATCCGACAAAAATGACTGTTTACGCAGGGTCGAACTGGCCAAGCAGATGATCGATGAAGGCATTGTACGTGCTTGACAGGAGTGAACAACTGATTTAAAAAAGGAATCAATATGTACATCACAATTTTCAAACGAGTGGAAGATCTGCTTGTCTTCTTTTTATGCCTTCCGGTTTTCTTGATCGTTTGCATAATACTGGGGGGATTGATTAAACTTGAAGATGGAGGACCGGTTTTTTACAAGGCCGACCGGATCGGCAGACAGTATAAGATTTTTAAGATGTATAAATTTAGGTCTATGAAAGTCAATGCACCACAACTGATCAATTCAGACGGTAGCACGTATAATTCAAAAAACGATCCAAGGGTAACCAGGATCGGAAAGTTTATAAGAGAGACGAGCTTGGATGAACTACCACAGCTGATAAACGTTTTAAAGGGAGATATGTCGATCATCGGTCCAAGACCAAGTCTGTCTAGTGCAATCGGATCTTTTAGGAACGATGAATCGGATAAAATGAAGGCTTTGCCTGGTATAACAGGCTATACTCAGGCTTATTTCAGAAATAGCTTGACAAACAGGGAAAAGCGGTTAAATGATGCCTATTATGCAAACAACATGAGCTTTTGCTTGGATGCCAGGATCTTCATAAAAACCATTCAGACAGTTGTTAGCAGAAAAGGGATTTATACGAATTCTGTGATTTTCTATGGTCTTATGCTTATTGAATAAAAAATTATTACACTGATTATAGTCGTTAAACCAGACAAATTGTATCAGACATTATGGGTAGACTTTTGATTATTGGAGCGTCTGTACTTCAATTACCGGCAATATTAAAGGCAAAAAAATTAGGCCATTATGTTGCTGTTGCGGATTTTAACGATCAAGCTGTTGGAATTCCTTACGCTGACGAATATTTTAATGCCAGCACCATTGATGTTGATGCAATTTGTAGTGTTGCGAAAAAGTTCCGGCCTGATGGAATTATGGCAATTGCCACAGATATGCCTGTACGTTCTTTAGCGGCAGCAACAAGGTTGATGGGGCTTCCAGGCATTACCTATGAAACAGCCATCAAAGCGACGGATAAGGGTGAGATGATACGGGCCTTTAAGGAAAGGAACGTCGAATCGCCGTGGTATTACACGATTGCAGATAATGATGAGTTTGAATTGATTCGGGCCAAATTGTTATATCCCTGTGTCTTTAAACCGATAGACAATTCAGGCAGCAGTGGTGTCATCCTTGTTGAAAACGAACAGCATGTCGAATCGGCATATTCCTATAGTAAAAAATATTCTCGTCACGGAGAAGTGATCGTAGAAGATTACATGAGTGGACGAGAAGTCAGTGTTGAGGTTATGGTCATTGACGGACTCCCTCATATTCTTGCCATAACGGATAAGCTAACAACTGGCATGCCCTATTTTGTTGAGATGGGACATAGTCAACCCTCGCAAATTCAAACGGACGATCTTGTGAAAATACGAGATCTTGCAGCCAGAGCAGTAAAAGCTGTGGGCATTGATCTTGGCCCGGCTCATGTTGAGATCATCCTGACAAAAGATGGCCCACGGATGGTAGAGCTTGGCGCTCGAATGGGAGGGGATTGCATAACTACCCATCTAGTGCCGCTCTCGACAGGTATCGATATGTTGAAAGCCACAATGGATGTTGCATTTGGAGAAGTTCCGAACATTGAAACTCAATTTGAAAAAGGAAGCGCCATTCGATATTTTGATGTTCCTAGCGGAATCATCACGTCCATAACTGGCGTTGAAGCTGCCAAAAAAATCCAGGGTATTGAAGATATCGTTTTTAGCAAGGGCGTTGGAGATCAGGTTACTCCAATTTACAATAGCCTTGACCGGATTGGGTTCGTTATAGCTCAGGGATGCGATGCGAAAGATGCGGTAGATCGGTGTGATAAGGCAATAGAAACCATAAACATAACAGTTCAGTAATCGATGAAAATCTTAATTCTTCCAGCCTATTTTACACCGGAGAGTGCGGCTAGCAGCTATCTTGGGGAAAATTTAAGAGAAGCTCTGGCAAAAGCTGCTTTTGAGATGGTTGTATATACGCCGATGCCTTCACGTGGCATATCAGTGGAAGAAAGAAACAGCTATAAGAAAAAAGTACATGAAACGATGTATGATAACAAGTTGACCGTTCATCGCTTCAATATGTTCCGTGAGGGAACAAATCCTTTGATTCGGGCTTTCCGTTATGTTTGTTGCTGCATCAGGCAATTTAACCTTGGACGAGCTTCAAAAGATATCGATGTGATGTTTATAGGCAGTACCCCACCTATTCAAGGAGCGATGGCCGCTATGTTGAAAAAAGTCAGGAAAATACCATTTATCTACAATCTCCAGGATGTTTTTCCTGACTCGTTGGTTGGTACAGGATTGGCGAAAAAAAACTCCTTGCTTTGGAAAGTCGGTAGAAGAATTGAAGATTTTACCTATAAACATGCGGACCGGATAATTGTTATATCTGAAGGATTTAAGAGTAATATACTGGCAAAAGGTGTTCCGGAAGAAAAGATTGATGTTGTCTACAACTGGGTTGACGAAAACGCCGTCCAGCATATCGAACGTCAGTCAAACAAATTGTTTGACCGGTACAATCTAGATCGCAACAAATTTTACATCTCTTATTGTGGCAACATTGGGCTTACTCAGAATATGGACATGCTGTTGGAGGTTGCCTCTGAATTTGAATCGATACCGGATGTCCAGTTTGTCCTCATTGGAGAGGGCGTCTACAAGCATAAAGTTGAGACGATGATTTCGGAGAAAAATTGCACAAATATTCGACTGCTGCCTTTGCAGCCATATGAAGATATTTCTCATGTCTTCAGTTTAGGCGATGTGGGGTTGGTTATATCAAGACCTGGAGTCGGGGAAAATTCGGTTCCAAGCAAAACCTGGAGCATCATGTCTGCAAAGCGTGCGGTTCTGGCAAGTTTCGATGAGAACGAATTGATGACGATTCTTACTGAAAATAAATGTGGCCTTTTTACAAAGGCTGGCGATAAAGAAGCCTTTAAACAGGCCATATTGTGGTTATACAATAACAGATCTGATTGTAGGGAATTTGGTCTTAACGGACGACGCTATGTGATGAAAAATCTGACACGCGATGTGGGTACATCCAAATACATTGATGTATTTAACAGGTTCAAAGTTGGTCAGTAATACTGGGCGGAAATTAATCATTAGAGGAAATAGTATGTATAATAAGTATTTAAAAAGACTATTCGATATAGTTCTGTCGATTTTGGCTTTCCCATTTGTGGCAGTTGTCGTTGTACTGTCAGCTCCAGTTATCTATTTCACGGATAAAGGTCCCGTTTTTTACAATGCCTATAGACTGGGGCGCAACGGGAAAAATTTCAAGATGTTCAAGCTCAGGACGATGAAGGTAAATTCGCCGGATATTCGCAATGTGGACGGTTCGACGTTCAATGGAGAAAACGACCCGCGTCAGACCAAGTGTGGAAAATTCTTTCGTAAAACGAGCATTGATGAAATACCACAGTTCTTGAATGTGCTTGTGGGTGATATGAGCCTTGTCGGACCGCGTCCGGTACTGGCGACAAACAACGTGAATGACTTTGATGATGTCCAATTGAAAATCATATCAGTTCGCCCTGGTATTACTGGGTATGTCCAGGCTTATTTTCGTAATTCAATTGGGCAGGCAGAGAAATTTGAAAAAGATTTGTTTTATGTCGAGCATATGAATTTCTTGTTTGACTTGAAAATCGTTTTCAAGACAATTGAAGCTGTTATAAAAAGGGAAAAAGTATTCGTTGAACAATCCCCTTCGACGGCTGGCTAAAATGCGTTGGACCTGAAGCTGGTTAAAGGATTTTTAGTAGGAGCTGATGTCCGGTAATACAGTAAGCCGGCAGATGAAGTTGAAATCAGAAAAGCAGATATGATAATGAAAAAGAAAGTGATCATTTTCGGTGATGAGAATCTTGCTGGAGAAGTGAAGTATTATCTTGATATAGACAGTGACTATGAGGTGGTTGCATTTACTGTCCATAAGGCGTTTAGGAAAATTGACCGGTTTGAGGGGCTGCCGGTAGTGGATTTTGAGTGTGTTCTGGAAAAATATCCACCGGTTGAATTCGATATGTTTGTTGCAATCGGGTATCGGAAAATGAACAGAACGAGAGGCGAAGTCATCGAACAGGCCATGAGGAATGGCTATCACCTGATCAGCTATATTTCTTCCAAGGCTATTTGTCATACGGCTGAAATCGGTTGCAACGCGTTTATCTGTGATGGGTGTTATATCGGTAAGGGAGCATCTATTGGGATGGGCTGCTTCCTGAATGCACTGGCGATTGTCGGTCATCGATGCAAAGTGGGTAATAATGTCTTCATTGCTGCTTCAGTGGTGATAGGAGGAGATGTTACCGTCGAGGATAATTGCTTCATCGGTCAGAACACGACGGTTGCCAATGGTCTTACGATCGGCTGGCAATCGTTTGTCGGGGCTGCTTCGTTCATTAATAAGTCAACAAAGCCGGCGTTATTGTATTCAGGCAATCCTGCCAGAAAATACTCAGTCGATACGTTGTTGGTTGAAGAAGATTATTTATAACACGATTATACCTATATCCTATGGAACTGAATGACTTTGTACGTGAGTTCTCAAAACAATTTGACGAATCGTCCTCCAAAGGAATAGATTCGGCTACCAGGTTTCAGGATCTGGATGAATGGAGTTCCTTGACGGAATTGTTGGTCATAGTGATGATCAATGAACAGTGTCATACACAAATTTTCAAGAAAGACATTCGTAATGTTGCTACGGTCGAAGAGCTGTATAATCTGATTAAGGACAAGTAGCTTGTCACGTTTTTATCTTTTTCAATTAGGTATTGGATACTCTTGAATGATTTGTATGGATGCTTCTGCGTATGGCTCTCAACCATTAGTTGCAATGTTCAATCTCATTTTCCCGTGGTACAACAGAAGCAAATAGTTGTCTTATTTTCTGCAAGACAGACTATTTTTTTATTCCCCTGTGTTGAAAAATTAAAATTTGTTATCCAATTAAATGCACATCTTATGCAAATTCCATTCTCTCCCCCTTATATTGACGACTCTGTCATTAATGAAGTTGTTGATACGTTGAAGTCTGGTTGGCTTACGACCGGCCCCAAAGTGAAAGCCTTAGAACAGGAAATCAGAAGCTATTCCGGTGCCAGGCAAGTCTTGTGTGTGAATTCCTGGACATCAGGCGCCATCATGATGTTGCGCTGGCTGGGATTGAAAGATGGGGATGAGGTGATTGTACCAGCCTATACGTATTGTGCCACCGCCCTGGCTGTGATTCATGCCGGAGGAAGGCCGGTCATGGTTGACTCGGGTGAAGATTTCAATATTTCCATAGAAGGTATTCGCCGTGCCATCACGGAGAGGACGAAAGCCATCATTCCGGTAGACCTGGCTGGTTTCCCCTGTGATTATGATGAAATCATGAAACTGGTCAGAGAACCGGAAATCAATGTCCGGTTTCATGCTACTTCTCCTGTCCAGCATAAGTTAGGGCGTATCTTGATTTTAAACGATGCCGCTCATTCATTGGGTGCAATCTATAATAGTTACAAACGGACAGGCGCTGAAACGGATGTTGCTATATTTTCCCTGCATGCGGTAAAAAATGTGACGACAGCAGAAGGTGGCGCTATCTGCCTGAACCTTCCTGAACCCTTTGATAACGAGGCGCTTTATACTGAACTACGCATGATGTCACTAAATTGTCAGACAAAGGATGCCTTGGCAAAGAGCAAAGCTGGAGGATGGCGTTATGACATTGTCGGATTGGGTATGAAAATCAATCTGCCCGATGTCAATGCCGCCATCGGGTTGGCTGAATTGCGGGAATACCCCAAATTATTGCTCAAACGCAAACGGACTTTTTTGAAGTATAACCGTGCTTTCGCCAATTTTGACTGGGCTATATTGCCGCCATCCGAAGCAAAAGGTAAGGAGACTTCTTACCATTTGTACGCGTTGCGTATTAAGAATATAACCGAAGAGCAGCGGGATGAAATGATCGACATCATTACCCTTAGACGAGTGTACCTGAATGTACATTTCATACCGATGCCTATGCTGACGTTTTTCAAGGAACAAGGCTATGACATAAACGATTACCCTCAGGCCTACAAGAACTTTTCTCAGGAAATATCCCTGCCGGTATATCCGCAGATGACGGATGAAATGGTGGCCTACGTGATTGATTCCATTGTTGATGCCTATTATAAGGTGGCAAAAGTTCCGAAAATATCGACAGCCTCTTGCAAGGAAAAATCGGCACCGAAAATGGAGTTTTTAGCTCCATAAGGTTGTTACTATAGTAGTTAGAACAGAATATTATCTATAAAAACCAGACTGTTTTATGAATAAGCAACTAAGATCTCTTGTCGTGCTATTTTTGATGATGAGTGGCATCCATGCTCAGGAGTATTTATACATCAACAATGACGATGGAATAAGTAATGCTTTTAAAATCGGCAGCATTGACAGCATGACATTTGTAAAACCGGAAGGCTATACGGTAAAAACGATATTGACCGATACCGTGAAGATCACTTATCCCGGAGAGGTCGACCTGATTAATACCGGGACTTATGGTGCAGAAAATGCAGTCTATTACAAAAGTTTGGCAGGTATTGCTGATTTCAGAGTGGTATTCGATTTCAGAATCAATCAGAACTGCAACGAAGGCAATAGCAATGTCACGATTTGCCAGCTATCCGGAGCAGACAAGAATATCCGTGTTATGCTGAAGGAACGTGCACCATCGATCCTGATGACCACTCCTTATGATAAGGAAAATACGACCTGCAGTCAGCAGATTGGCTTCAACTCCGGTTTTATCGTCATTGACGATAAGTGGAATGGTGTCACGTATAACAGAAAAATGATCTCGACGCAACCTCTGGTTGGCAATACGGCATTCCAGTTATGGCTAAAAGGCAACTATGCCAAAACAGTAGAGCTGCCAGATCCCAAATTGCTGATAGCCAGACAGGATTTCTTAGACAACTATAGGGATTTAGCTGTTATGGTGGCAAACGATACTTTTTCGATAATCAGAGATGGGCTTGATTGTGATAATGTGACTACCTATAATAATGGAATAACAAGTACGATCTGGAGCACTTCTTTAAAAACGGCCGATTCTACCTACAAAAAGATAAGTTCGTTATATGAAGAAATCAAAACGGCCTCTGCTGCTGGTGGAGCCTTATCTGATTACGGAATTGATCTCATGATGATGGATTTGACTTTACTACAGGATTGCAGCGGTCTGCTTCAGTTCGGAAAAATTAAACTTGTCGGTTATTATTATCAACAGATTGATCCTTCTTCTAGAGCATTGGGGTATTATTACGATTCGTTCCCGGTTGATATCAGATTGTGGAAAGACGAATCGAGGCATACCGTGGAGATGGTCAGAAAATCGAATGATCTGTATGTCGCTGTTGACGGTCAGACCACTCTGTTTGCTGCTTTTGGCTCAGCCACAGCTGTCTATATTGGTGGTAGTTCAAGCATGACCGGATACATTACAGCCAAGGATATAGAGATCGATTTGGATCATACCGGTGATGCACTGATCAAAACAATCATTGGATCCACTCCTGTGATCGTTTCCAGCAGAACTCCCCAGATTCTTGGCCTGATGACACACCGGACTGAAGATATCTATGAGGGAGATACACTGTCTGTATCGTACAATCAGAGCCTTTCAAGACTGGAAGATGCACTTACTTTGCTTCAGCAGGAAGGGTATACCCTCTATGGAACCAAAGAGCTGGCCAACTTTCTGAACGGATCATTGAAACCAGCTATCAAGTCTGCATTTATTCTGATCACCGACGCTCCTTGGAGGTTTAACTGGAATGATCAAGGTGTAAGATCCATCTACACTCAATATGGCTATCCTATTATTTTTGGATCCATTCTGGCTATCGATGAAATCGATGACAATGGGACTATGCTTCTTGACGATATTCAATCAAGCAGAAACATGATCCTGGCTGCCAGGGGAAATAACATTGATGCTATTTCCCATACTTGGTCCCAGGATGTTTACCCACCTTATAAAAACGCATTGGTACTTCAATGGGAACTTTACAAAATCATCGATGTTTGTGATTCGTTATGCATGAACAGTGTACTCTACAGTTATGGCCCCGGATGCAACAGTGAGAACCACTATTCAATGCTCAGAAGATGCGGATTTATCGGTTCAATAGGATCAGGCGGATTTTTTGGTTCGTATACGAACTTATCCACAAACCATTATCAAATATGCCGGGGCAACATTATTGGCGACAAAATCTCATGGGCGACTGTAGAAAAGTACATTCGTTTTTAATGAAGCCATCAAACCGCAGTTCATTTTTTTATTCTTTCAGCAACTTACTTTCAAAATTGCCATTGGCCATTGTTAGTTTAGCAAGATAGACACCCTTAGGAAGCCAATTTACTGAAACAAAGGCTCCGGCTATGATGGGTTGCCTGACTAACAGCTTACCGCTCAGGTCAGATAAAGTAAGCCATCCCGTCCCTTCGAATCCTTTGATGAAAAATCCGTCAGTGAACGGATTGGGGTACACACAGATAGCAGATTGGTCTGTTTGGCTCCCAAGCTCAGCCGGTACTGCTGCGATGTTATAGAATTCTTTCCAGACAGAGGCTGCTTGATAAGCGGTTATCGAAGTTTTGGGAACATTCAAGGTACAAACGCTTTTGTCCACAGAGAAGAATATTGTGGATACCACGGTGATGGGTGTTGTCAGCAGCATGTTGATGGTTGACAGGTTCGTACAATCGCCAAATGCATAGTTGTTGATGGTGCTGACAGAGGTGCCGATCGTCAGATTAGAGAGATTGGCACAATTGAACAGGGCATTTTCCCCGATGGTTGTGACTGCATTCGGAATGGTTAAAGAGCTCAGAGCCGTGCAATCGTAAAAAGCACCGTTCCCAATTGAGGTAACTGTTTCCGGAATGGTTACGCCCGATAAACTTGTACAACCAAGAAAGGCCCAGTTCCCGATCGAGGTAATGGCTTTTGACAGTGTCACATTTTTCAGTTGATAACAGTTTGCAAAGACATTATTCTGAATCGTATTGACGGAGTCGGGCATTGTAAAAGACGTAATTCCCGTGCAGCAGGCAAAAGCACTTTCACCGATTGAGGAGGCTGTTGCCGGGAGCTCGAGGCTGCTCAGTCCGCTGCATCCATAGAAGGCGTAGTTGCCGATTGTCTTAATAGATTTTGGCATGTTGATGCGGATCAGTGCGTTACAATTTCCGAAGGCCCAGTCTCCGATAGACGTGAGGGAACCTGGTAGTGTGATAACTGTCAGATTGGTGCAGCTGGTGAAAGCGTACGTACCGATCGTCGTAACGGCATCCGGAATAGACAGACTGGTCAATCCGGTACATCCGAAAAAAGCATAGTTCCCGATCGAATTGACTGATTTGGGGAGGATGAGGTTGGTCAAACCGGTACAACCTTCAAAGGCTTTCATGCCAATCGATGTGATGGATGCTGGCAGCGCTACCGCCTTCAACGTAACATTGGCCGAACAATCGGAATTGCGAAAGGCATTCTGAGGAAGTCCATTGGCCGGATATGAAGTGGAAGCATCAATGGTTCCGTTGCTGCCATTGTATGACTGAATGGTTATGGTGCTGAGATCCAATTCGGAAAGATTAGGAATGTTGTCCCTGATGAATTTGAAGTCTCTGGCATCAATGGTGCCTGTTAAAACCAAGCTTGTGATACTGGCAGATTCAGATGAGGTCATCATCGCTGATAATTGGCCAGCAGAAGTAGAAAGTGTTTTATTAATGACCGCCTGAGTTGGTAACGATATTAATAAAAAGCATACAAATGATAAATAAATGTTAATTAATAAGGGCGTGCCTTTCATACGTCTTTTGTTTGTTTTTTTGGTGTTCCGTAATAGTTGTTTTATCAGCGGCCGCCGCATGCGGCCATTAAAAAATGGGTAAAACTATATAAAATATAGGCGGTTGGCAAAATATTCACCTTGTCAAAATAAAAGCTCTGTAAAACTATTGTTTTCAGAGCTTTTATTTTTTACACTGGCTGCTTATGCAACTTTTCCAATGGTTAGAGGTCTGAACGGGTTAGTTTGTTTAGTCCTCTTGCGCACAATTATTTTTTTCAATAATTCTTGAAAATTCATTCCAGACAGGGGCCGTCCGGTAGGCTAATCCGGAGCCCGATGGAACGTTTAAGGTGCAGGTATCTTTATTGACGAAGACAAATGCATTTGATGGTAACACAATTGGTTGAGCTGTATCTATCAGAATGGAAGAAAGTTCCGTACAATCACAAAAGGCATTTTCTCCAATTGAAACGACATGCCCAGGTAATGTAACAAGTGTTAATGTCTGGCAATTTGAAAAAGCACCTTTTCCAATTGACATAACAGCATCTGGCAACGTAATCTGCCTGAGCTTTACACAATCCAAAAAAGCCCAGTCTCCGATTAATGAAGCCGCGGAAGGAATGGAGATGCTTGTAAGTGCTTTACAACCGGAAAAAGCATAGCATCCGATCAATGTGACGGCATCCGGGATGATCATGCTGTTAAGCTTACTGCAACCAAAGAAGACGCCCATCCCAATTGAAGTTACAGCTTCCGGAACAGTGAAATAAGATAACTTCTTACAGTCCATAAAGGCCCAGTCTCCGATCCAGGAAACAGCATCGGACAGTTTTATCTCAGTTAAGTTGGTACAATCGCTGAAGGCACCTTCTCCGATAAAGGTCACAGATGCCGGAACAGCCAGACTGGTTAATCCTCTGCAACTTTTGAAAGCACCTGTTCCGATGGTGGTAATTGTCCCAGGTAACTTGATGGATCTAACAGATGACATGCCCAGGAATGCATGTTTGGGGATGTCATTGGCTGAATAACAGCCGTAAATGGTGTTAGTTCCATCACTCCCGTGGTAGGCAGCAATGGCGGTATGGCTGATATCCAGATCAGACAGATGGGGGAGATGATCTCTGATGAATTTCAGATCTCTGGCATCGATGGTACCTGTAACCGTAAGGCTGATCAGATTGTCTTTTTCTGCTGAAACCAAGGTGGCTGATAGTTCACCACCGGCGTTGACGTGAATATGATTGTTTGTAGTCATATGGCTTTTATTGTGTCAATAATCAAGTTTGTCAGCGTGATAGCTATCAGTTGCGGCCTGAGAATACAATTTTTTTGATGACATCGTTTATTTTGCATAGATAGATTCCAGAAATAACCCGATAGCCTTTTTCATCCGTGCCGTTCCAGGTTAGATGAACGGCATCGGTATTGTTGCTGCTGAATATTGTTTTTATCTTTTTACCTGTTAGGGTGTATATGCTTACGTCTAGTTGTGCTGAAACAGCTTGTCGAATATCAATGGAGATTTCGTCAACAAACGGATTGGGGTAACAGTCAACTTGAATGTGATTAGCCGTTTCTATTGATGTTGGATGCTGAACCTGGGTTGGAGTTTCAGTTCTTTCGATAATATGAGTGAATACATCCCAGCCTTTTGCTGCTTTATAGGCTGCTCCGGTACCACTAGGCACACTTAACACGCAGGAGGCTGTTTTAACATAGCTGAAGACATTGGAGGATGCACTCAGGTCAATGGGCGTTGTCGGATAGACAATCAAAGAGTCGAGGCTGGTACAGTTCATCAGTGCCCCTGAGCCGATCGCTGTGACTGTCATTGGAATAGACAGGCTTTTCAAGCCGGAACAACCTTTAAAAACATAGTTGTTCAACGTTGTCACACCAGCTGGAATAGTCAGGCTGGCCAGTTTCCCGCAGCCAAAAAATGAACTAGTGCCGATCGATGTGGCCGATGAGGGAATAGTAACGTATTCAAGTCCTGCACAGCAGTAAAAGGCGGAATTTCCAATTGTTTTCACCGTATTGGGAATAGCGATGCTATCAAGGAACGTGCAACCATAAAAAGCAGTTGAACCAATAGACGTCAAGGTCATTGGAAGATAGGCGGATTTTAATGATTGCTTCCCGGTAAAAGAGGCCACAGGCATTTCGTTGGCCGGATAAGAGGTCGTTAATAAATCTGTCCCTTTTTTCCCACTATAAGCAACAATGCTCGTACCACTAAGATCCAGGACTGAAAGGTAAGGAATGCTGTCTCTGATGACCATAATATCCCTGGCATCAATGGTGCCCGTTACAATTAGCTTGGTGACTTCACTTTTTTGATTAGTGGTCAATGCGGAGGATAAATCGCCTGCTGTTATGTTGACCTTAATGGTACTGGCTGTCATGTCTTCCTCGGCTAATCCTTCTTCTGCAATGGAGGGAAAATTATTCCAGACAGATGCGGCTTTGTACAGACTTAAGGATCCGGTTGGAACAATCAGTTTACAGGTGTTCGCATTGACTGACGTAAACACATTTGCCGGCAAAGTAATCGGAGTGGCAGCACGCACATAGATGGTATCCATTCCTTCGCAATTGAAATAAGCATAATCGCCAATTGACTTAAGTGACGCATGAAATGTGATGCTTTTCAGTACGGTACATTCACTGAACGATCCAAAACCAAATGATTTGACCGTACCAGGAATGGTCACCTTGCCCAACGAGGAACAACCGGAGAAAGCCCAGTCGTCTATCAAGGTAACAGATTCAGGAATGGAAATGCTGGTAAGCCCGCTACAATTTGAAAAAGTATTTTTAGCGATGGTATTGATGCTGGAAGGAATGGTCATATTGACCAATCCTGAACAACCGGAAAAAGCGCCTTCTCCAATTGAAACGACAGAAGAAGGTATGGCAATGGTCGTCAATCTTGTACAACCGAAAGTGGCATAGGCCCCGATTGCAGTAACTGTATTGGGAATGGTCAGGCCTGTCAATCCGGTACAATCGCCGAATGTCCAGTCTGCTATAGTTTTGATGCTATTTGGGAGCGTGATGCTGGTAAGTCCTGTACAAGAGGTAAAGGCATAGGTCCCGATTGATTTGACAGCATTAGGAATCGTGATCGAGGTCAATCTGCTGCAGCCGAAGAAAGCATAGCTGCCGATCGAGGTAACGGATGCTGGTATCGTGAGGCTGGTTAGTCCGCTGCAACCTTGCAGCGCCTTAGCCCCGATTGAGGTGATCGAACCCGGCAATGTGATGGCTGTCAGTGTGGTATTACTGGAGCAATCGCTCTTCCGGAATCCACTTTCAGGTAACTCGTTGGCCGGATATTGTTTCGATGCGGCAACTGTTGCATCAGTCCCTGTATAGGCCTGAATGGAAACGCTGCCGATATTCAGCACTGAAATCGTGGTAAGGCTATCGCGTATAAATTTAAAATCCCGGGCATCGATTGTTCCGGATAAGGTCAGGTTCGTCACGCTTCTTTTTTCTGCAGCAGTCAACGTAGCGGCAAGATTGCCTGCTGTTACCGAAACAGATTTATTGATGGTTGCGTGAAGTAAACCGCAAAAGATGATTGTAGTAAAGAGTATAATTCCCTTTTTCATAGCTGGCTAATTGGTCTGATTTTGGTTTTTGATTTTGGTGTGAAGGTACCAGAATGGACTTGCCGCTTTTGAAAGGGAGAAAAGGGATTGTCTGTTCTCAATAACCTATTGTCTTGTAGGTGATTGATGGGTCAATTTTTCCAATTGTATCCTGTCACTTTTTAAGCATTCAGGTAAATTGAATCATCTTCTTACAGGTATATTTCTGTAGGACAGGTTAAACAGCGTTATAGGTGATTTGTGAAAGGATGGGTAAGGAAAAAATTGAAAAGCCCGTAACTATTCGGATTGTGCCAAATAAATTTGAGTATTTGAGAAATCTGAATTAGATTCGCCTTATCTTAGGTTTTATACTGAATATTCACGTAAGATTCGTTCCACTATGAATAAAACGCTTGTTGTTTGCGCCTGGCTTACTTGTGTGTCTTTGACCATTTCAGCTCAGGTGTCGTCCTTGATGGATCAGGACCAGCGCGGAGTCGTTCTGGCTGCGGGCGTGCAGGCCGGTAAAGATTTCAATGGCTATACCTGCAATCTAGGGTGGGCCATTAATGGCCGGTTTGATATTGAAGCCAATATCATGCATACCAGTTTCAATACGGATAATCAATATACGTATGATGGCGTTTCAAATGAGTTGGAAGGGCTTGTGACGTGGTGGATGATCCGGCAGCCTCTTAACCGGTCTTTGACTCTTGACCTGGGTCTAAAGGCGGGTTTAGAGAAGAATCACTATGATATGTATAGCTACTGGACAAAAGATTCAGAGGGTAATAATGACAAATTTTATACTTACAATGGCTGCATGGGAGGGAAGCTGGGACTTGATCTTGTTATGAGCTGCTGGTTGACTGAACAGCTATTTATTCAGCCATTTGCGACTTGCTTTGGTGAGTTGGGCGAATCTTACCAGCAAAATGAGGGAGGCATCGATGAAACGATTTCTTTTACTCGTATAACCGGTCGGATAGGTCTTGCATTGGTTAAGCAACTACCTGATAACAGTGCTTGCTTTATTAAACCGAATATTCTGTTAAATACACTGAATCTCCCTGTTTGCTACAATTTGACAGCAGGTTATATCATCACTTTTTAAAGTTGATTCACGCACTCCACAAATACGTATTGATTTTTGACAAGAAGATATTTTTGTTAAAAGGTTTGCTGACAAAATCGTTGCAACCGCTTTCGAAGGCTTTGTTTTTGTCAGATTCCAAAAAATAGGCTGTTTGGGCAATGATGGGCAGGTTGGGGAGAAAGGCTTTGATCTGGCGGGTCGCCTCGTATCCGTCCATAACCGGCATCTTGATGTCCATCAGCACGATATCGATGGAGGGTGTTGTCTTGCAGACATCGATCGCCTCCTGTCCATTGATAGCTCTGAGAATATTAAACGAAGTGTTTGACAACAATTCTTTGATCAGCAGGAAATTGGAATCTTCATCTTCAGCTACCAAAATGGTTTTGGCCTCATTCGGGTGCTGCTCTTGTGCCAGCTGAAATGGCATGGTTTCCGGTATGGCTTCCGGCATGGCTTTTTTATAAGGGATCGTAAAATAGAAGGAGGATCCTTTGCCTAATTCTGATGATAGCCAGATATGGCCGCCAAGCAGTTCGATATATGATTTTGAGATGGACAAACCAAGGCCGGCACCACCGTAGGCTCTTGAAGAGGACTGTTCAACCTGACGAAACCGTTTGAAGATTTCTTCCTGCATGTCTGCTGCGATGCCTATGCCCGTGTCTTCGACATAAAATTCGATGTCTTTGTTTTTAATCAGGTATCCGAATGTTACATACCCATCTTTGGTGAATTTGAAGGCATTGCCAAGCAGGTTACTCAGTACGTCGATCAATTTGTTACGGTCTGAGAGAATAATGGCCTCTTTCACCGTCTTGTTTGGTACATATCGCAGGGAGATCTGTTTGGTATTCGCTGTCTGCAGGAATCTGTCATACAGCTGGGACATCAGTTCGTTCAGGTCGATTTCACTTTCAATGATCTTTTCCTGTCCTGTTTCTATGAAAGCAATGCTGAGAATGTCTGATATGATGGTCAGCAGTTGATGGCTGCTGTTTTGGATGATATCGATGAAACCGGTCCGTTTCTCTGATGAGATGTCAGGCTCATTCAGCAGATTTGAAAATCCGATGATGGAATTGATGGGCGTTCTGATTTCATGAGAAATGTTTTGCAGGAAGGCTGTTTTAAGCTGATCGCTTTCTTCGGCCCGTTTTTTTGCAGCTAGTAAATCTGCATTCAAATGGATCAAGGTCTCATTTTTCTGAACCAATTCCTCGGTCAACGCTCTTTCTTTGGTTATGTTATGGGCAATGCCGATAATCCGGTAAATGGTTCCGTTATTATCCCTGACAGGCAACAGATGGGTCAGAAAAATCTGCCCGTAAAATTCTCTTTCGTAAATGAGAGCCGTTCTTTCTTCTACACAGCGCCGGTAATTCCGGATGAGGATTCCGGCCGTTTCCTGATCCAGGCAATCTTCAACATAGTAGCCAGGAATGAGCATACCACTTTCTTTTGCCTGAATCGGATTGACCTCGAGGACCTTAAACCGTTTGTCACTGGTTACTTCCAGAATGAAGATGTGATCCAGCGTATTGTCAAACAGTTGTTTGTATTTTTCTTCACTTAGTTCAGCCTTGATCTTGGCTTTCATCAG
>JAUZOU010000199.1 GCA_030706285.1 Bacteroidota bacterium | reverse complement strand
TGGCCGCCATTGCTGTACTCACCTGATTGAAATCTTTGGAATCAAACGCTACCACGAATTCAGCTTCAATGCCTATCACGAACTGTACAGGCAAGGCTACAAAGATACCACCGAATATATCCGGGCTCATCCTGAAATATTGGAGAACCGAGGAACAGGTAGCTGATGATACGCTTGATCTAGCTGCCCACCCAGAATATAAATTATCATGCTGAATTTTCGTTTTCCGAGGAACGAAGTGACGCCTCGAAAACTCAGTCTCTCTCCATCCTGTTTTTAGCTTTTCGAATCGGAACAAGCCTGCCTGGGCTGGCGGAACGGCGATTTATAGTAACCACCTGGCCAATAGATTATACTGAAAAGCCAATTCTGTATCATTGACAGACAACTTAATGACAGGTTGTGAGTGTCCTGTTTTTACAAATTAAGCCTCACAAACCGATCGATTTGCGAGGCTTAATTATTGATTCAGAATCATTTACAGTAGCGGTGTCGGGAATCGAACCCGGGTCTCAACCGTGAGAGGGTCGCGTGCTAGGCCACTACACTACACCGCCATGAAATTGCGGCACAAAAATAAGGAAATAATCCTTTTAACACGTCATTCCAGTGAAAAAAATGACACATCAGAAACATCAAACTCAGCAGATGGCTGACCATCAGGATGCTATCGAAAAAAAACGATCGGCAATCCGAAAGATCAAATTCCTCAGTCCGTCATATTCTTCAATTGCACAATGTGCGCCGCAACGAAGGCCGCCGTCTCAGTCCGTAATCGCGTATCGCCAAGAGAAACGGACACAAATCCATTCGCCTCAGCCAACGCCACCTCTTCCACGCTGAAATCGCCCTCAGGGCCAATCAGCACCAACACCGGTGATCCGCCCAGACAAACCGTATTCAGCAACGGTTTCTTACCAGGATTGCAATGACAAATGAACTTTTGCCCATCGAAAGGTTGTTTGACGAAGGTATTGAAATCGGTCAATTCCTGCAGCGTAGGCTTCAATGCCTTGACCGATTGTTTCAACGCAGAGACGATAACCCGGTCAAGCCGTTCAGTCTTAACCGTTTTTCGTTCTGAGAATCGGGAACGGATAAAAGCGAACCCACCGATGCCTACTTCAGTGGCTTTTTCAATAAACCATTCCACCCGTTCCGGATTTTTGGTCGGACACATGGCGATGTGAGCATAAAAAGGGCCTGCCGTGTCCGGCGTCATCTCAAGTACATTTACCCGGCAATGTTTCGGATGCGCTTCGGTAATGACGGCCTTGTAAAAATGGCCCTTGCCATCTATCAGACCAATTTCATCGCCCAACTGCATCCGGAGTACACGGACACAATGCACAGATTCTTCTTCAGACAGGCAGGGATCTGTCTCTATATCTGGGGTATAAAATAATGCCATCTTCTTATGCTAATAAAAGACCAATCATGGTAGCAGACATACAAGAGACCAATGTTCCGGCCAACACAGCCAGCGGGCCGTATTTTGTCAGCCATGGACGGGTACTCGGTGCCAGCGATCCGATACCGCCGATTTGAATACCGATGGAACTGATATTCGCAAAGCCGCACAACATGTATGTAGCCATGAAAATCGATTTTGGATCCGTCAATACACCAGATTGTATCAAGGCTGAAAGGCTTTGATAACCGACAAATTCGTTCATGATTGTTTTCTCCCCAAGTAATTGTCCAAGAGCAATGGCATCTGACGGATTGACACCCATCAACAAAACCAGCGGTGAGAATAGCAAGCCCATGATGAACTGAAAATTAAATTGAGTATAATGGCCACCGGAGACCTCAGAAAGGTATTGATTAAGTATAAAATCGGAGCCTAACCCTACAGACGCCACATTGACAATGCAAATGACCGTCAAACCAACGGAAACCCAAAAACCAACTTTCAACAGCCTGCCTTTTTTCTTTTTCAGGAAGACCAAGGTGGCAAAAACGACCAACGCAATCAACGCACACCCCAGCAACACACTGGAAAGGCAATAGCTGCCGACAAATTTTGAAACAATGTAATTGGCCATAGCCACAAAAGCGATGAAAACCAGCAACATGCCTGCAATGTTCAATGCCAGCCTCAAACCATCCGTTGTACCGATCGAAATGGCATCCAGCACATTATTGCCGATTTTACTTTTTTCAATGGCTGGCACATTGCCGACCTCTTCTGTCTGAGGCAACAGGATTTTCGCAAACACAGCAGCACCGGGCACCGCCATAACAGAAGCTGATAACAAGTGCTTTGCAAAAATCAACTGTGAAGCAGGATCACTCCCCCCCAACATGCCGATGTATGAAACAAGTACCCCTCCTGCTATGGTTGCCATACCGGCCGTCATGATCAGAAAGATCTCAGATACATTCATCTTGCTCAGATAGCCTTTCACCAGCAAGGGTGCTTCCGTTTGTCCCATCAATGCCAGGTGAGCACCCAGCACCAACCCTTCGGCACCTGATATTTTCATGATCTTTCTCAGCAACCAGGAAACGCCTTCAACGGCTTTCTGGATCACACCAAGATAAAACAGCAAACTGCTGAATGCAGAGAAAAAGATAATCGTGGGCAAAACCTGAAATGCAAAAATATAGCCAAAAGAATGGACATTCATCAGATTGCCGAGCAAAAAGGTAGCGCCTTCTCCCGTAAAGCCCATTATTTTAATAAAGATTTTCCCCAGAACAGTGAATATATCCTCGACAAACGGGACAAACAAAATGCAAATAGCAAGCAGAAACTGTAAGATCAATCCGATGATCACCAATTTCCAGTCGATTGCTTTCCGGTTACGGCTAAATAAAACAGCAACCAAGATTAATGAAATAATCCCGACAAGCCCTTTCAATACAGACTCAAGGGATACACCGGCCATACCGCTGATGGCGATTTGCGTCATATTCATAGAAGTTTTCTTTCAGATTTAAACTAGTTTGTTTTTCTGGTTCGGCAAAAATAGTTTTTTTTTAACGACATCAGCGGACCAAACTCACAAAAATAAAAAAAACCGCCCCATCATATGGAGCGGCTATCTAATTTTTACAAACTGTCATAAAAAAAAGAAGGTTGTCTCACGACAACCAATCTTCCTTAACCTTAAATCTAATACCATGAAAAACACAGTGCAAAGATAAGGGCATATTGGCCTCCCGTGCAAGTATTTTGCCAAGAATTTTTCGCCCATTAACACGATTTAACACTGCGTGTACTTTTTACACTTATTTTTGGCATTCAAATAACAATGCAAAATATTACTAATCAGCGAATTACGAAAATCAGCAATTGAGTTAAAAATAGTCAGCACGTTGATTTCAGGCTGCAAAAAAATGTTGTTAAACACATTTTTACTCTTCCATTTTCAGGGAATTCTCTTTTTTTTCAACGATTTTTTCAGAGATGAAATGAACAGTACCACTGCTCAGTGTGTGGTAAATTTTAAGACAAGCGTAGGCATCAAGTGCCGCATAATTCTGCTGCCCTGTGGTCAGTGATTCGGCTTCCCAATTTGACAGCCGCTGGGATTTAGAAATTTTTTTTCCGAACAATAAAGCATATATTTTCTGAAGGCTGCTGTCTTCAATGCCAAAACATTTGACATAATCCTGCAAATCAATGAATTCTTCCGTATGTAGCTCAGGATTTCTGGCACGCAACATCATGAAATCATCTCTCAGGGAAAGTCCAACCTTGCAGATGGCCGGATTTGCAAAAAAATCATTGATTTCAGCCGGTAGACCAATACGGTTAAGTCTGAACAGGAAGCAGACATCATCGGTTGAAATTTGCAACAACGCCACCTTGTTTTTCCTACCTTTGGTGAAAACAGGTTTTGTTTCAGTATCCAATCCGATCATAGACTGTTGATTCAGATAAGACATGGCCTTTTGAACCAACTCAGAAGAATCTACCAATACAATAGAACCAGGAAAGAATTCCAATGGAAGTCCGCTGATTTGTTCTTTTGTGATGGAGGTTGGATATAGTTGCATGAATCAGGTATTTCGTTTTCAATAAGATTGAGCCTCTTCGCCGTTATACTTTACGGAATGCAACGCACGCAGGGCATCCAGCGTTTGTTGGCCCCATCCGGCAGCAAAATCATCGCGGCAAAGGTACAACGCATCATTCATGGTTTCATCATATCCAAGCCGAAAAACTTCAATAAAGTCGTACAGCGCCTGCCAAATATCGGCAATATCCTCAGAAATAGAAGCAGCGACCGGTCCGTCGGCTAAAATGACATCCGGATCGAATGCATTCAGATAGGAATCATCTTCCCCCAGCAATTCGGACATCTTTTCGGCCAATAATCCATAGTGCGTTTCCGTCGCAAACCGTTCCAGTTCTCCATCGCTGATCAGCTCTGTTTCAGGCAACAAAGATCCTTTCAGGTAAAGCAGCGGCAGTAAGCGCAACATGGTTTCGATAAACCGGTTTCTGTCTACTGATTCGATCTCTTCCAGAAAATCGCAATATGATTTTGCGACAGCCAAAAATTCAATGGTATTTTTAGAATAGGCAGGACTGCCCGAGTGGTCTGATGCTGACATAAAAAGGGGTTGACTAGTTCTTACAAAAGTATAAAAAAACGTCACAAACAAAAAATAACGTTCCGGCGAAATAAAAACAACATGGGGAAAAATCCATATCTTTGCATATCATTCGTCATTTTTAAAGCATCGTACTGAAATTATATGAGCAAATCGCCTCAAAACACAAAAAGACACACAGATAAGGAAGCACCGGGGTTCATCCGGTTTCTGCTGAGAAAAGAGACACACATCGCATCAGGTATCCTTCTAACAGGCGTGTCCATATACCTTAGCATCATCCTTATTTCCTTTCTGTTCACGGGTAGCTCTGACTTCAGTAAAGTGAACAACCTGCCATTTTCAAAACTCAGTGAAGCAGGAAATGACTTCCGTAACATTGGTGCGGCTATCGGAGCCTGGCTTTCCAACATCATCGTGAATCGCTGGTTCGGCATTCCTTCTTTGTTCCTGGTAGCCTATCTGTGGTTTGTCTCACTGCGATTGCTTGGCATCGGAAAAGTATCGCTTGCGAAGGTCTTTTTCCTGAGTGCCCTCGGTATGGTCTGGTTTTCTCTGGCATTGGGCTTGTTCTTCAAACCGGTTTATGAGGATACATTCCTGCTATGGGGTGGTGCTATGGGATACAACCTCAGCGAATGGCTGAACCAGCGTATCGGCTGGCCAGGCACGGTATTGGTACTGGTTGCCTCATTGCTGATTTTCCTTGTTTTTGCCAAACTGACTAAAACGCCATTTTTCAAAAAGCTTTCAGAAACGGCGCCTTCGGGTGGTTATGCATCCACAATCAATGCAAAAGGTGCTGTGCCGGATGAATTTGAAGAAAGCTGGACAGGCGCTTCAGCCGCAGAAAAAAAGACGTCCGGCTTTAAAAAGCCTGAACCGGTAGTAGCCAAAGCACCTGTTGATGTTGAAGAAGAGCCGCCAGTTGCAGAACCGGCGAGAACAGTTATACCTCAACCGGCCCCTGTACCTGTCAAAGAGGACATACCGTTCGAAGTCAAAGTGGGAGGTGAAGACAATCCGGAAGAAGAAGCGGAAGAATCGTTCGCGGATGAGTTGAACAAACTAAAAAAAGCGGAAAACGTTGATGGCTACGATGCGTCCTATCTTGGGACCTACGATCCGAAACTAGACCTTTCTCATTATAAATATCCGGATGCCCGTTTACTGAAGCAGTACGAAAACCCGGATACAATCGTCAACAACGAAGAGCAAAGCAGCAACAAACGCCGCATTCAGGAAGTGCTGGAACAATTCAGCATCCGT
>JAUZOU010000198.1 GCA_030706285.1 Bacteroidota bacterium | reverse complement strand
CCATAAACAGAAGTCGGATGCAGCAAACTGTCTTCGGTCGTCGGAAGCAATTCGACTTCCCGGCGGCAAACCGGACATTTGCAGGAAAAATCACCGGCTGCCATATCGTCATCCAGCCTAGCGGCAGGATACACGATATCATGTTCCGGACAACGGTATTTCCCTTCACCGTAAATTGCTCTGGATGAGGCCACTATCAATTTTTTGACCGAATTTTTCTTATTGGCCAGAATATCCAGCAGAAGTCCGGTTCCGCCGACATTAACATCGATGTAGCGCTGAATCTCATACATAGATTGCCCGGTTCCGGTTTCTGCTGCCAGATGGATCACCGCCTCCTGATCTTCCAAGGCTTTTTCCCAATCTTCACGGGATGTCACCGATCCTTTGATGAAACGGACTTTATCGGCAACCGAAAGATACAGTGGGGAATCGACTGACGGATCATTACCATGTATCTGGGGAGACAGATTGTCCAGCACTGTGACACAATAACCTTTTTCAATCAGTTTAAGAGCAACATGGGAGCCTATAAAACCTGCCCCGCCGGTTATTAGAATGTGTTTCATCAATCAATAAAATTACCTTTATTATCTGTTCTAAGCCAAGCCTCTTTTTCAAACGAATAGCGTTTGACAATCCTGGCAGGTGCACCGACAATGACCGAAAAATCGGGGAAAATGCCTTTCACAACGCTATTGGCGCCAACAGTACAATGTTTACCAATATGAGTGCCGGGCAAAATAACGGCATTGTTGTATATTTTACAGCCATCACCTATTGAAACTGCCTCTGTGACAATAGGCTGTCTTTCAATAGGAAGATCGATTGTTTCGTAGGGATGATGTATGTCTGTAATTGTTACATTGGCTGCAATCGCTGTATCTTCGCCAATCTCAATCCGGGTTGCACAGGTCAGGTACAAACCTTGCTGCACCTGAACCCGGTCATGAAAGACAATCAACGGATCATAGATGGCACCTTCATACTGAGTCACGCCTTCGATTCTTGCATAATCGAAAATCAGCACCTGGTTTCCAAGGATCACATGTTCCGGTGAAATGAAAAAAGGCGGCATAATCACGTTATTGTTGCCACAGCCCTTCAAAAAGCGACTGTACCACCATTTGGTTTTCTGACCGTACCACATCGTTTTCCAACGCTGGACTCTCCGGTAATACGGCTCTTTTTTCATTATTGAACGCAGATTGGCCATAGGCTATTTTTTCCAGGTTATACCTTCTTTGATAACTTGCGCAGGGTTCCCTGCGTAAACCGAAGCGGCCTTTTCAAGCGTATTGTTGACAGAGGTATTGGCTCCGATAACACAATTGTCAGGGATAGTGGCACCTTTCAAAATCAATGTCCGGCAACCTATCCAAACATGAGCTCCTATCAAAACAGGTTTGGGGGCATTTGTCAGTTCGTTCTTCGCATTTCTGATCTCATGAAAATCCGTATCCATTACCATGACATCCCAGGCTAACAAACAATCCTTTCCAAACTGAACCCTTGAATAGGCGATAATAGTAGATTCAGCGGTGATGGAAAACCGGTCACCGAAAATCAGTTTTCCGTCCGGCCCGACACAAATGCGCGAGCCTTGTCCCAATTCTGCATTACCCTCAAAAACTACCGTGCCTGTCACCTCCCAGATGGTCCTGGAAAACCGGTAGTCAAAAATACCGGCTGTTTCAAATCCAATCCTGACCATGCCTTTGCAGACAGGGCCATTCAAGGCAAGTGAGCCTGAAAGTTTGCGCAAGCAGACCTTACGGGAAATATAGACAGGGAAGCAAATGGCTTGTCTGAAAGGAAAATAGTTCAAGTTAAACCTAATTGTCCTGAAAAGGCTCAATTGTCTCAGCAATTTCCATTTAGCTTCCAGTTTACCCATTTTTCTGATTAGTTAATGTCATGAAATCCTTACTGTTCAAAAAGGTCGGCATGAGCATCAATCAATTCGGTCCTTTTATCCCACCATTTTATATTACGGAGAAAATCAATCCCTTCAAGTTCAAATCTGTATCTGAGATGACTGGCCGGAACTCCCCCTACAATGGAATAGGGCCCAACATCAGACATCACTACGGCATTGGTCCCGACAGTTGCTTCCAAAATCGCACAGTCGTCTGAAAAATAAGAAAAATTTCCGGCTTCCTTATTTTCCAGATAGATCCAGTCGCCAGTCCAATTATACTTTCCAAGCCCAACATGCTGTACTTGCGTCATATAACCGATACTCAACCATTCTTTTTTATATTCTCTCTGGTAACTGATTTTTATCTTCAACCAGTTAAAATAATCGGAAACCGAATTTGGGAAACGCCTGATATTCATAACTGTCAGTGAAATAAGACACACATCAGCATGACGCTCAAATGGTCCAGCTGTACTTGTAAAGAAAGAAGTACAAGATCGCCGTAAATGAAACCTGGACAATTGCCGAGATGGCATTAATGGTTAGATTCTTGCTGGTAGTGGCCATTGCTGACAGGAATAAAAAAACCTCAATCAGTCAGATCATTACCAATTGTGGTCTGCCGGTTTTTCAAATAAGCAAGATACTCTTTGCCGAATATATAGCCGCAACCGGCCACAAAGCCGATGATGGTCCAAATGGCAAGAATCTTGAGCCGTTGTGGCCCCTCCTTTTCAAGAGGGACCACGACAGGTTTAATGATCGCAAAGACTGGCGTTTTCCGTTTTACCTGGATTTTTGCCTGTTCCAACGATTTTGCCAGCTCTGAATAAACGGAGTTAGCTATGTCATATTCATTCTGAAGTCTTTCTTGTTCTGCAAGAGCGGCTGCTGTACTAATATGCCAGTTTCTGTCCTGGAAAGAGGCCAACCTAGACTGTGCATTGATGCAATCGACTTTTTTCTCGGCGCACCTTCGTTCGACAAAAATCAATTGATCGACTGCTTTTTTGGTCTTAAATTCAGTAATATATTTTTGTAACAAGACTTGAGCTTGTTGAGCAACTTGGGCTGCCAATATAGGTTCAGGCATCGTACAGGTCAATGTCAGGTACCCTTCCTTTTTATTAATGGACAAGTCCAGACAACCGTTCAGCAGTTGCATAATCATATACTGTTCTTCGGTCATAACGATAGGCCCTTGCTGTTTTTTCACAGACAAAGATTGTTTTTCCTTCATCGAGGCTTTAATGACGTTAGGCAAACCGATTGTATATTGCCTAATCAATTCAATGACAGATGGTTTCTTTATTTTAAGATAATAATCATAAATACTGACCGGATGATCGACCTCTTTGAAAGTGAACGGAATATTCATGAGTTCGAGCATGAACGGAGCCGATTGAAGAACCTGGGGATAGACGATGGGAGAGATATCCGATTCGCCGCTGTTCAGATCCAGATCAAACCCTGCCAGTGAAGCCAACGACGAAATCTTGCCCATACCGCCTTCAGATTCGCTTTGAGGAAGCATGGTTGTGGTTACTTGATAACTGTTCGGGGTTAAAAAAGCGACCAATAAGCCGATAACGATACCACCGGCAACAGCAATGAAAATTGTTTTACGTTTGGCCCAAAGCTTGTTCAGCAAGACCATATAATCCAGTTCGTTCTTATGCAAGGACTTAACCGGCATTTCTTTTATTACGCTCATACGCTAACTAATAAACAATAGATCAATGATTTAAGGCATAATCGCCGCTATGGCAATGGCCAGTGAAGAGAAGGTACTGGCAATGGCCAACCACGTTGAGACACTCACCTGAGCCTTTTCTGCTTTTTCAGGAACAATGATTTTACTACCCGGCTGTACCGGTGGATATTTGGTAAAAATGAACGATCGGGTCACCCTGGTCGTACCGTCGCTGTTTACGACATATACTTTATGTGTATTGGCCTTATCGCTGAAACCACCGGAGCGGTCAATGTAATAATTCGCTTTTTTACCCTTTTCATAAGCAAGACCGACAGGATTCAAAATAGCCCCAACCACATTAACAGCTTCTGATACCTCAGGAATGACAATCCGGTCACCTTCTTTCAGGTGATAATTGTAAACGCTCATCGTATCCTTCAGAATTTTGTCCAGCTGCAACTCTACCCGGCCACTGGCTAACTGTCTGGCCGCCTTTTCAACAATCGTATCGACTGCCAGATTCTTCATCATGGCTGTATCTTTCTGTAATTCTTTTTCGACGCTACGGTACAAGGTGGCTCCGTTTATGTAAGCATGAGGCGTCAAACCTCCAGCCCGTTTCAGGACATCGGAAACACGTTCGTTTTTAGAACGGATACTGTATTGCCCCGGATACTGCACCTCTCCTTCTATCGTGACGGTCTTTTGTTCAAAATAGGATGGCGCCTTCCGGATATACACATAATCGAACGGTGCCAACTCAAACCGCTCGTTTTCTTTGGCCAGCTTCAGGTCCCGGTGAATATTAAACTGGAACAAATCGACCAGGTCGCTGTTCCTACTGGCCGCTTTCTCATGGCTGTGCCTTCTGGAAATTTCAATAAAAGATTCACTGGCGGCCTCTCTCAACCCACCAGCCTGGAAAATCAGGTCACTGATGGTCATGCCTTCAAAATAGGGGAATTCACCAGATTTCTGTACTTCACCGAATATCTTGACCACTCGTTTCTCCCTCATGCTAAAAATATCCTGAATCACAACTGAATCTTCTCGCTGTAAATCGATGTCATTGGTCTGTTTTAATACTTCGGAAATGTCAAAGGCGGTTGTTGAAGGAGTCAAGTCTTTCCCCTTCCGGAATATTAAACCTCTGTTATTGAAAACATCTTCTGTTACGCCCTGTGCTTTTTGAATCAAATCTGACAACTTCATTCCTTTGTCAAGAGCATACGTTCCAGGGCGGTTTACAGCCCCGGTGATGATTATCCGATTTTCAAACTTATCCTGCACTACACCTGCAAAAATCGAGTCGCCGTTGACAGGCTTGAATGAATCATATTCACGATCGAATACGTCGACCATCATCCGTTGGGTTTTTGTGATCCTTGTAACAGACAACGCGCCTTTATAGGCCTCGCCAGTAAATCCGCCCGCATATTTCAGCAGGTTATCCATGGTCTCACTTTTCTTGACTTCAAAATAACCTGTACGCTTGAAAGAGCCCGCCATCTCAACCCTGTTTTCATAAGCCGGTACCAAAATAATATCTTGGTCTCTTAAGGGGATGTTGCTGTTTCCGTCGGCATTGATCAGATAATCATACACATCAACGATTTTTATGACCTTGTTGTCCCGTATCACCCTGATGTTCCTGAAAGATCCGTTTTCATTCGGGCCTCCGGAAAGATACAGGGCATTGAAAGCGGAAGCTGTTGCCGGCAACGAATAAGTACCGGGCACCATGACTTCTCCGATGACATTGACTTTAATGGCACGGACATTGGTAATGCTAACATCAGCCCAGGTATTCGGATAAACTCCTGCCATACCGGAATAAATTGAAATCAGCCGGTGTTTGATCAACCGCTTGGCTTCTTCAAAAGTGACTCCCTGCAAATAAATCGATCCGGCTTCCGGAATATTAATCACGCCACTTCTGTCAATAGTCAGGTCGTACACCTGTTGACTGGCACCAGTGATGTTAATGGTCAGTTCATCATTGACGCCAAGCACATAATCTTTGGTTATCGGAATATTCACCGAAGGTTCAAAAGATAGTTTATCCGAATTAAAGAAGGTAAAGCCGAACATTTTTTTAGCTTTTTCTGTCGCTTCAAACTTGGCTTTTTCGGAATATTCATACAATTCCTGATTTGTCATCAACAAAACATCCTTCCCGTTTTCAGATTTGGATTGTTGGGTGCCAACCTGATCTTTAGCCTCTTTCTCGAATTCACCCTTCATGATCCGTTT
>JAUZOU010000197.1 GCA_030706285.1 Bacteroidota bacterium | reverse complement strand
TCGCTCATGATCGATTTCAATATTCAACGGCCACGGATAGCGGTGCTTGGAATGAACCCTCATGCGGGAGATAAAGGAGTCATCGGAAATGAAGATCAGGAGATTGTGGCTGAAGCCGTCAAAAAAGCTCAGGAACAGCATATTTGCTGCTTTGGACCTATACCTGCCGACGGCCTGTTTGGCTCCGGAGAATACAATAAGTTCGATGGTATTCTGGCCATGTATCACGATCAAGGATTGATTCCGTTTAAAATTCTAAGTATGGGAAGAGGCGTCAATTTTACAGCCGGTCTATCCATTGTGCGAACTTCACCGGCTCACGGAACCGCTTTTGATATAGCCGGTCAGAATGTAGCTGATGAAACATCTTTCAGAGAAGCCTATTATATGGGCTGCGATATTTTCAGAAACAGACAACGCCATGCTTTGATGAACAAGAACCCGTTACGGAAACAGAGCGTGGTTCAAAGCGGCGAATTGGCTGATTTACCCACAGAAGAAGAAGCTTAATTTTGTCAGAAACATGGATATCCAATCTGTCAAACAACGATTTTCAATCATCGGGAATACCCCTGAACTCAATCGTGCCATCGATATTGCTGTTCAGGTAGCTCCGACGGACCTATCTGTTCTGATCACCGGAGAAAGTGGTGTGGGCAAGGAAAGCTTTCCGCAAATCATCCATCAGTTCAGCCACCGGAAACATGGACAGTACATCGCGGTCAACTGCGGGGCTATTCCGGAAGGAACTATCGATTCGGAATTGTTCGGACATGAAAAAGGCTCTTTTACAGGCGCGTTGGCTGACCGTAAAGGCTATTTCGAAGTTGCCGACGGCGGGACGATTTTTCTGGATGAAGTAGGAGAGTTGCCTCTTTCCACTCAGGCCCGTTTGTTACGAATTCTTGAATCCGGAGAATTCCTCAGGGTTGGCTCGTCGAAGATCATGAAGACCAATGTCAGGATTGTCGCTGCAACCAATTTGAATATGCAGGAAGCCATTAACACGAATCGTTTCAGAGAAGATTTGTATTACCGGTTGAACACGGTGCCCATCACCATCCCTCCGTTAAGGGATCGGCCTGATGATATCTTCCGGCTATTTCGCAAATTTGCGGCTGACTTTGCTGAAAAATACCGTATGCCGGTCATTACGTTGACTGAAGAGGCCAAATCGTTGCTTGTCAATTATCGCTGGCCTGGAAATATCCGTCAACTGAAAAATATTACCGAACAGATTTCTATCATTGAACAACAACGGGAGATTTCAGCGACGGTTTTGCAGTCGTATTTACCCGATTTCAACAGTGAAAAATTCCCGATGCTGTATACCGGTCATGCTGCCGATCAGCGGACCTTCAGTAGTGAACGCGAGATTCTGTACCAGGTCTTGTTTGATATGAAGAAAGATATGAACGAACTGAAGGTGCTTGTCAATGACATCATGAAGAAAAACAAGGAAAACGGTGTCATGACCAGCAAAGACTTTGATCAGTTCTCATCATTCCTCACAACGCCAACGCCACCGGAGGCTTCTGTCAAAGAAAGCCGGTCTGCAGCGCCGAATATTCAGGATACGGAAGAATATGTGGAAGAATCCTATTCGCTCGAAGATATGGAAAAAGAAGCCATTCGTAAGGCCCTTGAACGAAACGCAGGCAAACGGAAAAATGCGGCAACTGAACTGAATATATCCGAACGGACACTTTACAGAAAAATCAAGGAATACAACCTGGAATAATTATCTCTATGAAAAAACGTCTCCTATTATTTCTGATCCCAATATTGCTATTTTCGGGTTGCACGGTTAGTTATAAATTCAATGGCGCGTCCATCGATTATACGAAAGTCAAGACCATTTCCATTCTGGATTTTTCCAATCAGGCTACGTTGGTTTACGGGCCTCTGTCTCAGAAATTTACTGAATGTCTGAAAGATATGTATTCGAAACAGACCAAGCTGCGTTTGGTTCAACGAGATGGAAACCTGAACATCGAGGGTGAAATCGTCGGATACGACCTGACACCGATGGCGACACAGGCGGATGGCTATGCATCTGAGACGAGGCTGACCATGACTGTCAATGTACGGTATTCAAATTCAACCAAGCCTGAAGAAAATTTTGAAGAACGGTTTTCAGCCAACAGAAATTTTGACGCTTCAAAGATGCTGGAGTCTGTTCAGGATGAGCTGATCGAAGCACTTGATCAGGAAATCGCTGAAAGTATATTCAATAAAACGGTAGCAAACTGGTAACATGAGTCCATCGCAACTGATAGAATGGTTGAACAATCCGGGCATGCTGGATAAAGACAGTCTGGCACAGCTGCGACTACTGCTGGATGCCTATCCGTGTTTTGCACCTGCCAGAATGCTCTATCTGAAAAATCTGGCTTTGCAGAAGGATCTCCGGTATTCGTCCGAGTTGATCAGGACAGCTATATCGGTGCCTGATCGAAGGCGTCTGTTTCAATTCATGGAAGATCGTCCGGCCGAATCCAACGAAGCGGTCGAATCAACTTCCGGGATTTCCGCTCAGGATAGTTTTTCCATTATCGATCATTTCCTGCATACAGCCGCTCCCGCTTCTGCAGAAGAAACGCCGGACGCGTTGGTGACTAACTTTATCATGGCACCGCTTCCATCAGATGAAACGGATTTGTCTGAAGAAAAGGCAACAAAAACAGCTAATCCGGAATCGTCCGAACAACCGGCTTCAACTCAGCCGCCATCCGAACAATCTGCAGTAAACTCAACTCATGAAAAGAATGGTAACAAACGGCAAGCTGAACAGGCCTCTGATGACTTAAAAGATTATGAACTAGGTGGCTTTACGCTTGATTTCCTTTCATTCCAGGCACTTCATTCAAAGAGTCAGCAGCAACAGGAGCCCAAAGATATCAGTGATGCCAATGAACCCGCCGCTCTATTGCATGGACAAGAATTGATTGATGCCTTTTTATCGGAAGAAGAAAAGCCGGCGAAGGCCAGGCCTCTCCCAACTCAATCGGAAGTTGAACCGGAAAAGGCTGAAACGACGGCTGAGGATAATCCTGAAGCACCGGAAGCAGAAGATCAACCGATCCAGGAAGCTTCATTTTCAGAAACACTGGCCAGAATTTACATAAAACAAAAAAGATACGACCGCGCCTTGGAAATTATCAAGACGCTAAGTTTGAAATATCCGGAAAAAAATGTTTACTTTGCAGACCAAATTCGATATTTGGAGAAATTGATTATTCATACGAAAAACAATTAACATATGTACTTGTTTATAACCATTCTGATTTTTTTGGCAGCCATTTTGCTGGTTTTGATTGTTTTGGTTCAAAATTCAAAAGGAGGGGGTTTGGCATCAGGCTTTTCTGCGTCTAACCAGGTAATGGGCGTACGTAAGACCACTGACTTTCTGGAAAAAGCAACGTGGACATTGGCTGCTGTCATTTCTGTGCTCAGCATTGTTACCTGCGGATTTAAACCTCAGGAGGTTACCGGTCAGGAATCCATTATAAAGAACGAAGTGGAAACAGCGTCTAAAGTGGATCCGAATGTGGTGACTCCTAATTTTGGTGAACAGAGTCAGGCTGCCGGTGCCACCCAATCTGCCGGTGCTGCTTCTCAGGCAACTGATCAGACTGCCGGAGCTGCACAGCAGACTTCTGCTCCCGCTTCAACCGGTGCTGCTTCAACTCCTGCTGCAACGAAATAAATCGTTCTGTTCCGGTTTGACCGGAGTACGAAAACCCATAACCAGGCTGTCTGCTCAGGCAACCTGGCTTTTTTTCTCCTGCTTGATTGTGAAGAGACAGGCTTTTCGTGGATCAAATTGAAAATTTGTGGAGTTCCCCCGAAAAGAATCTATTGATTAGCCGGCTGATGAATAGTAGCCGGTAGTGAAGCGGGCACGGGCAGGCTACGGCGACTTAAAGCAACCGCCCGATCAACACCTTTCCCATGTTAATATTGAAAATTTTAAACTTTCTGTTGATCGGGATGGACGCTTAGTCCACAAGTTTTTAATTTGATCCGAAGAACCATCTTCAGTGTATTCCAATTCATGTTTGCCAGAATGTCCTTTCTGTGGTCAGGGAAATTCAAGTCGGGAATGCTCTAGATCGAATAGCAGCAAGTCAGTACAAAGGCCGGACCAATCAGGTAATTGACTTGAAATGGGGTATTGCTGCGAAAGGACTTGCCCGTAAAGTGCCAGGTCCCATCCAGGCAACTTAATTCTGTCACACGGATTTCCTGTGCGAAATCGACACCTTCTTCCGGAATTGCCTTAAAAATAGCTTCCTTGATACACCAGTGTAATAAGAGGCCTACCGTTTCATCGATGCCTGAAGCTACCAGCTGATGTTCTTCTTCCGGATGCATGTATTTATGACGGACACGCATGACCCGTGGTGACCGGGTTTCAATGTCAATGCCGGCTAAAGGTAGCCGGCTGAGCATAACAGCCACATAATCCTTCGTATGTGAGATACTGATCGTGCGAGTGTCGTTTGCCAGATAGGGTTTACCTGATGGCAGGTAGTTGATCGTTTCAGCCTTGATACCCATGCGTTTCGCCAAAGCTCTGACGGCAAGATATTCTGCGCGTCTCACCGGATTTGACAGGGTTGAAGGTGCTATGCAACCTGATGCCTGTCTGAGAGAGGCTTCATCTTCCTCGATTTTCCAGATGCCATAGCTGTAATAGGGTAAGGTGTCTATGTGGTACAAACTCATGATGGTTTCCTAAATCGAAAGGTTTTCATCAAATGCAGCATATCTTTTGACAGACCGTTCAGTACATCGGCCAGAGAATCTCTGTCCGGCACTTCATCAAATAACACATTACCGGAGAAAAGCCGGTTATGGTTGTCCGTAATTAAAAACTCAAATGGCGTCGCCGAATTGCCGCTGATTTCGTACAGATAAACGGAGAGTGACTTATCCGGTTGGTTGATGCCTATTTTTTGTATGGTCGAATAGGGTGGTATCTTTTTTTGAAGCAGTGCTTCGTGTCTGTCTATTTGCTCGTTCAGTGAAGTTTTATTGGCTGTTTGTAAATAGCTGGTGAACAGAGTGATGCCATAGCGTTCAAAACGGAAGTCTACCCATCTTCCTTTTGGCAGGCTGGACTTGTCCAACGTTGGTACGAACGTGGCAGGATATTCGAACTGATACGTCTTATCAGGAGCATGGAAGGTCTGAAAGCCTTTTGAAGGGTACGTGAGCCGCGGATAAGCATATGGCTTTGGCATTTCATGTCTATGACAACAGGAGGTAACTGTCAGAGACATGAGGACTGCCACTAATAGACTGACGCCCATTGAGCATCTCTCAATAGGGCGTCTTTTTGATAGATCGACTTGTTTGGCAGACGGCCTCATTTTATCAGAACGGTAGATCGTCTGAAGAACCTCCTGTTTCAGGCATTTCCGGAGTGGATGCAGTGGGTGTGGCTTTGGGTGTAGCGTGGACTTCCGGAGTCTCACCTTGACCTTCTGTACGCCGGGCTCCCAGCAATTGGATATTTTCAGCCACGATTTCAGTTGTATACCGCGTAATGCCGTCTTTTTCCCAGCTTCTTGTCGTGATCTTTCCCTCTACATAAATCTGGCTGCCTTTGCGAATGTATTTTTCAGCCAACTCAGCCAGTCCACGCCAGGCAACAATGTTATGCCATTCAGTACGGTCAGGGACCTGGGTCCCGTTTGCAAGCGTATAACCACGTTCTGTTGTGGCAAGAGTAAATGAGGCAACAGAGTTCTTTCTGTCATTGTCCCTTTCGAAATAACGAACGTCGGGATCTTTTCCTACGTTACCTACGAGGATGGCTTTGTTGATAGACATGTCTTTACTGTTTTTTATGGGTTAATACTTGATTATGTACACGCTTACGGCTTGT
>JAUZOU010000196.1 GCA_030706285.1 Bacteroidota bacterium | reverse complement strand
CTACGACCCAGCATTTATGTCTGCAGCTAAGGAATGGAATAATTATTTCTATAATCCAAATACAGGAAAAATAACTGTTTATATTCAAAACGTACCCTTTGACGGTCAGGTTCAGGAATTATCTTCCACTACCCTGACATGGAAAGCCGATGGCGAAACAGAAACCTACAAACGTGTTTCGTATAGTGGAGATTATGCGCCAACATCACTTACCGGTAAAACAATCGGTGTAGGCAGTTATAATTTTCAGATGGAAGCAAATGGATCAGCGAACATTATCTTTTTTCCTATAACTGCCGAATATTCTACGTTAATGGATTCTCCGACTTATTCGTATGTTAAAACAGGTGCGAATGCTGCTACCGTCACGTTTAAATTCGGAGAAAAGGTACAGGTTAGCTATGATTCATATGCTGACTATGATGTCATTGGAACATTGGAACTTGTATTTGATACACCGAATGTTGGCTACGTAAAATCAGGGAGTTTCGTCTATAATGGCAATGACTACGAACTTGTTAATAGCAATTGGGAACTCAAAGATCCTGATAAAATGACAATGGACTATTCATTCAATTATTTTGTATTGAAGTAAAGTGAGCCATTGTTCTGGAGTTCATACACAAAAGAAAAATCGCTTGTGTCAGCACATGGAAAACAGGTTATACACAAGCCTCGTTCGCACGTTCGTTCAGACTGAAGGTAGGAAACAGGAAAGGCTGGCAAATTGAGCGGGCGTTTGGATGGATGTCATTCCAGCAATTTCCGGATACTTTCTTCGTCCTGGTTTTCCGCGTAATAAATGATGAATTCTTTGGGAGACATGCCGAAAAATTCGTGGAAGTTGTAGGAAAAATAGGAATGGCTTGAAAAACCGACTTTATAGGCCACTTCAGAGATGTTGACCTTGTTGTTGACCAGCAGATAGGCGGCTTGTTTCAAGCGGATGGATTTGATGAGGATGCTGGGAGAAATGCCAAGAATTTCCTTGAGTTTCCGGTTCAGGTGAACTCGACTCAGACCGACTTCTTTACTCAGGGTCTCCACGCTCATTTCGCTGTCTTCGAGATTGGCTTTGATGTATTCGATAACCTTTTTCACAAGCTTATCATCGGCAGAGTTGATGACCATTTCCTCGTAATTATACCCCATTTCGGTGCGGTGGATTTTGTTCCGGATCTTTTCCCGGACACGAAGCGCCTGTCCGATAGCGCCTTTCAGTAGCAGCATATTGAGAGGTTTAGTCAGGTAACGGTCTGCGTGCATGCTGACACTTTGCATCTGAATGAATTCAGAATCTTCTGAAGTCAACAGGATGACAGGTATGGAATCGGTTTCCGGGTTGCTTTTAATTCGCTGACATAGTTCGAGGCCATTACCGTCCGGCATCAGATAGTCGGTCACGACAACATCCGGATATAGGCTTAACAACTGCTTCCAGGCCTTGTTGCCACTGGTACAGATATGAATCGTGAATTCAGACAGTTCTTTTTTAAGATACAAGCAAAAATCCTCATCATCGTCGACGACTAAAATGGTGTACTTATGTTTCCCGTCAGCAGTTTCTTCCTCCTGTCCTTGCGACACTGACATTGAGTCTACGCACTCTTTCCCCGCCGTATTTTCAAGAGATTGGTCTGGTTGCGGTTTGACGCCGGTGGTTGTTTTGACTGGCGACTGTTCTTCGTCTGAAAGATGTGCATTGCCTAACGGCATTCGAATAACGAATTCAATGCCTTCATTGTTTATGTTGTGGACTTCAATTTGCCCATGATGAAGTAAAACTAGTTCATACGCCAGGTGCAGCCCTATTCCCGGTCCGGATGTATCGGAAATCCTGTTACCCTGATAGAATCGTTCGAAAATGTGGTTTAAATCTGCTTCTTCGATGGGTGTTCCGGTATTGAAAATCCTGATTTCCACGTAGTCTGAAATTAAGAGATTGGGCATCACAGACTGGTTGTTTTTGCAATCAATCCGGATGAGGATTTTTCCAGAGGCCGGAGTGAACTTAAAGGCATTGGACAGAATGTTGTAGATGATCTTGTCAAAATAAGCATTGTCTATCCATACAGCCAGCGGAACGCTGTCACTGGTTTCCATCGAAAAACTGATGTGCTTGACGGTAGCCATATTCTTAAAAGACAACATCGAATGTTTGATGAGTGTGATCAAGTCTTGTTCGTTAAAATGAAGCTTCAGCTGACCATCGTCCAATTTCCGGATATCAAGTAACTGGTTGATGGTCTGAAGGATGCGCATCGAGTTCCGGTAAATCAGGTTATGCAGTTCCTGGGTTTCGGTGTCGGTGTTAGTTGACATGAGCTTCTTCAGGGGGGAAATGATGAGGTTTAAGGGCGTTTTGATCTCATTCGCGATACTGGTAAACAATCTGAGCTTGTCTTCCTTAACCTGTTCATTATACTGTGCCAGCTGGAGCTTTCTGCGCTGCTCTTGCTTGTTCTTATAAAACAGGTAACAAACATACAAGGCCAGCAGAATCAGCAACAGATAGACGCATTTGGCAAGCGGGCTACCATACCATGGGTTCTTGACATAGATCTTAATGCTACGGCTGGTGACGTTTTTGCCCGCTTCATCGATATAACCTTTTACCAGAAACGTATAACGGCCAGGAGGCAAGCTGACATAGGTTACCTTGGCATTGGAGGCATCGGTGTGATGCCAGGAATGGTCGTAGCCGATCAAGCAATAAGAATAATTGACTTTTTGCGGATAGGCATATTCCTGAGCTGAAAAACACAACGTAAACGAATTGTCCTTATAGCTAAGTTTTATCGTTTTGGCCTCAGAGAGTGCGGCATCCAGGACATTGTTTGATTTAAGACGACTATCGTAATCAACCGGATTGTTGTTGACAATCAGTGCTGTCAGGTAAATAGGGCGCATCTGGGATTGTTGCCGGTTGAACTGGAGGGGGTTAATCCTGACAATGCCATTGTCTCCTCCAAACAACAAGGCACCGGATTTCCCCTTAAAAACGGCACCATACCTGAATTCACCGATATGGAAACCCTCGAATGAGTAATAATTTCGAATGTAACCGGTTTTCAGGTTCAGCCGGGAGAGGCTTTTCGGTGTAGTAAACCACAAGGATTGGTCATCGCCCATCACTATGGTATTGATGCAGTTCAACTCCGAACTTTTGTTTTTCGTAAGGAGCGTGTGCTTGTTTTGTTTCATATCGTATGCCACCAATCCGGCAATAGTCCCGATGAATAGAGTATTGCCGGTCTCCTCAAAGCAATTGATCGAATAATAGCCGGCTGTTCCAATGTCTGCGTTCAACAACTGGTCACGATCCACATCGTAATAGAATACCCCCTCGGAAGTACCGATCCAGAGCCTTCCGGTATGATCGAGGTGCAAGGCACGAACCCATTTGTTTATCGGAACATTCACATGACGTACACGATTGGCATTCAGATCAAGAATGTCAACTTTTTCCCCATTCGTTCCGGCATATAGATAATTCCTAACCCGGTCGTATTCCAGACACATCACTTTATCGTTAGCCATTTTTTTGGCCAGCTCCGGTTTGGTAAAAACAGCTCTTCCTTTCGAAGAAAACAATCCTTGTCCGTAACTCCCTGCCCAAATCGTACCCGTTTTATCCACCATCAAGGAGACCATTGAATGACTAGTGAGACCATTATTCCTTGCCCGTAACTTGGTTAGATCGGTTCCGTTGGCTTCAAACAATCCGCCACCATCGGTTGCAATCCAGGTGTTGCCGTGGTGGTCTTCGGCAAATGCGCTGACACAAGCACGATTCTTGCCGGAATTATCATCGGAAACGGTGAAACAATCGAAACCGGATATGGATTTTGGCACAACAAACAAACCCTTTTGGTACAATCCAGCCCAAAGGTTCCCGGCGTTGTCTTCCAACAGAGCATGGACTTTACTGTGTTCCAGGTCGACCAGATTATTGTTGACGACCGTAAATGGACGAATGGTTTCGGTTTGACGATCAAATGTCCTGATGCCATTGTTTTCTGTTCCGAGAAGTATCGTCCCGTCCCGTTTTACCAGCATTGACTGGATATTCAACTGCCGGAGAGCCGGGTCAACCGGTTTTCTCAAAACATGTCTTTGGTTATCATACAGGTAAAGCCCATTTGACGCTGATCCGATCAGTAAATTACCGGTCTTGTTGTCCAGCTTAAAGCACGAAATCAGCAATCGGCTGACGTCTTCCTGAACAGCCGGATCTATTCGAATGCCAATTCGTTTGAAAGATTTCAGGTCAATCACCCTGAATCCCTTGTCACTGGTTGTGGCCCACAACCAGCCGTGCGCATCAATAATAAGATCGCCGATAAAATAATCGCCGATGAGTGAAGTGAGTCGCTCGCTTAACGGCCGGTCGATTCTTCCGTTGTTCGAGGCTATCACATAAAGACCGTGCCCGCCGGTACTAACCAACAACTTTCCAGGCATCGGAGAGGCAATGATACGTGAAATTGAAAAACCTTTGTCGGGACGCTCTACATTTGAAAGCAGTACCTGTTCAAATTGGTTTATATTGCCTGAATACCGGTTCAATCCTTTGCCGGTTCCAATCCAACTCTGTCTATCCGGAGTCATATAAATATCAGACACGTTGTTATTACTGATCGATGCGAGGTCATTCCTTTTATGCAAGAAGCGCTGGATGTGATCGCCGGTTATCTTATCCAGCCCATTTTCTCCGGTTACCCAGATAAAGCCGTTCCGATCCTGGTAAATAGTTCTGATTCGACTGCTGGAAAGTCCGTCATCAACCATATACAGTCTTGAATTCTGACAAAATGACGACCATGTGCTACCTATGATAAGGCAACACACCCATAATAAAAATCTCCAGGATTCGACCATGATTCTAAACGTTTCAACCGCCCGTAAATATATGATTTTTCCATTACCGGTGACACAACACCCAGCACATACCAGATACGAACTATATCAATTTTGAAACGCAAAGCCCTTGTTTTCTAAAAATAATAGGTTCGATTCGCTCAACAATCAGACTTGCAGAAGTATCGTCACGCTCGTGCTGGCAATCCTCTTTAATTTGTAGTTCGTACAGGCTACCGACGGATATGATCTTTGGTTATAAATCAGACGTCAGGAAAAGGACGCCCAGGTCTGAAACGATAGCTATATACTGCACGAAAAAGTGTGGCTTACCAACAGGTTGGAACAACAGTTGTCGTACATCACAGAAAAGAGGCCCCTAAGGCCTCTATCATGCCCATTAGGGTATAGATGGAGGCGTTAGGGGCATCCTTACTGCTGTTAAAAAGCATAGTGATGATGGATTTGTCTATACGCTTTTAGTTAACGTTTTAGTATGTATTATAGACATAATCAGTTAATTCAATTGTAATCCATGGCTTTTCGGAGTGGATGCTTGGTTTATTCTACCATCACCTTACCAACTTGTTGCTTATTGACAGTATTTACAGATACGAGATATATCCCTTTCTTCATTGGAATAGTAACTATCTGGTTTTCTGCTTTCTGAGAAGAAACCAAGACTCCATCAATACTGTAAACTGAAATCCGGGAACCTTTTACAAGGCCAGTTATCCTCAAGGCATTCTGAACACTCATAAAACAAATGTCAGATATGGAATTTTTATCAACAGCGTCCTCCACCTTGCGTGCGGCTTCAAATTTCAAATCTTTTAGATTTGAACCCGAAACCTGAAAATTGATACGCAAGAAATACATTCCGTTTTCTTCGAGGTTAACATCTATCGTATCATTAAACCATGTAGACCAGTCCCTTATGGTCACGTTGAAAAGATGGTTCTTGTCAGCAATATTTTTAAAGTCAAGTGCTCTGCCAACGCTATCAGTAATAGTAGACACAATGCAAGCACCGTTGTTTGG
>JAUZOU010000195.1 GCA_030706285.1 Bacteroidota bacterium | reverse complement strand
GCAGATGCTGAAATTGGAGCGGTTCTTCCCGAGGGCATTGACAGGACCGAAGAATCCTACAAGCGTGAGATATTGAAGCTTCGCATAGAGAACGAACGTTTAAAAAAAAACTACATGGTGCGGACGAACGAAAATGGGGAACAGGAGTTTGTTCGTTTAAAGCCGAAGAATTCGACATAATAGACATTCTGTCCCGCGATTACAGCATCCATAGCCTCTGTGACCTTATGTGTGTGAGCCGTTCGGGATACTACAAATGGAAGAATCGCAAACCGTCCTCGCGTGACATAAACAGGGAAGAGATGGTCAAGATGGTGTCTGATGCTCATCGCAATCATCCTACCCACGGTTATCGTTGGGTTGCAGCATTCATCAGAATCAACCTCGGGTATCACATCAGTGACAACTATGCGTACAAATGCTTCAGATACCTGGGGGTCAAGGCAGAAACGAAACACCGTATCCGCCGTCGACCCAGAAAGGAACGCGACAAATACCCGAATCTGATTTTCTCGTCCTGGGATACGGTTGACAGGCCAAAACAGGTTATTGTATCGGATATGACGGCTTTCAAGTTCTGGCTATTCTATTTTGAGACAACGTTCTACTTTGATGTGTTTACAAAGGAGATACTAAGCTGGAAGCTTGCTGAGCGTAGAGGTTGCAGAGACCAATACATTGAAGGTCTGGTTGATGTAAAAGAACTGCTGAAAGGGTGTATGGAGCCTGCGATAGTCCATACCGATCAAGGCAGCGTTTATGCATCCATGGCTTACAATGAGCTGATTAAGGATACCTGCATCGTTCGTTCAATGTCAAGGGCCGGGAAGCCGACAGACAATCCGGTAAACGAGGCTCTTAACGGATGGATCAAAGAGGAACTGCTTCTTGACTTTAAAATGGAACAGTGTCGCAACAGAGACCAAGTTAAAGCGTTACTGGCTAGATACGTGAAGTTCTACAACGAGCAGCGGCCTTGCTGGGCAATCGGTTACGACACACCGGATAACTACAGGAAGCGGTTCTACAAAGGGGAACTGGAACATAAAAAAACCTTTGAGAATCGTATACTTAGCACTGAACCGAAGTATGTACAAAGACGGTGTAAAAGCGCTCATTTTCAGTAAAATACAGAGCAGCGTCTACTTTTAAAAACGAATAACTCATAAAAACGAACAAAATGTCTACTTTCGTAAAATCAAAGACAAGAATAATTTCACCATTGTTTACTTTTAAAAACATTAACCACTAAAAAATCTTTTTTGTGTCTACTTTCTCGATGTGGTACAGCGATTTTTCGGTGTACGGCCATGATTAGCCAAAGTATGGAAATATTTTTAGCCAAAATTGGTAATTATTTTTAGCCAAATAGCGGAATTTTATTTATCTATAGTATCTTTGCACAAAGAATCAACAACTTAGCATGAAAGAGTATAAGAAAAGAATAGCCGATAGAATGCTGGCAAGGAAACTGGCTGGGAAAGGTGCTGTTTTGATTGAAGGTCCAAAGTGGTGTGGTAAGACCACGACGGCTGAACAACAAGCAGCAACTATTATCTATATGGATGAGCCTACTCAGAAGGCGCAAAACATTAAAATGGCCGATATAAATCCAAGAGCATTGCTTGTTGGCAAGACGCCGATACTATTAGACGAATGGCAGATTGCTCCAAAGCTGTGGGACGCCATCCGTTTTGAGGCTGACCATCGTGAAAAACTTGGTCAGTTCATTCTTACAGGTTCTGCTGTACCTGCTGATACTGATGAGATACATCATTCTGGTACTGGCCGTTTCGCTTGGCTTACAATGCGCCCTATGAGTCTCTATGAATCAGGAGAGTCGACAGGCGAAGTTAGTGTAAAGGAACTTTTTGATGCACCTAATCAAATTCAGGGAATCAATAAACTTACGTTAGAAGATTTGGCATTTCTGATTTGTCGTGGAGGATGGCCTCGGGCTACCACACTGGAAGGCGAGTTGGCACTTGATCAGGCTATGGACTATTATGATGCAGTAACGAAGTCTGATATTTCCAGAGTGGACGGGGTGAAAAGAAACCCGGAAAGAGTGAAATTATTGATGCGTTCTTATGCGCGTCATCAAGGTGCGCCTGCTCCAGTTAGTACTATTTCTGCTGATATGTTGACTAATGGTGAAGAATCAGCTGATGTCAAAACGATCACTTCATATATCGATGCTCTGAAAAAAATTTTTGTCATAGAAGATTCTGTGGCATGGAATCCTAATTTGCGCTCAAAGACCGCTATCCGTACTTCTGATACTCGATATTTCGTTGATCCATCCATAGCTGTTTCTGCCTTAGGCCTTGGTCCCAACGATTTGTTAAGCGATCTTAGCACGATGGGACTTCTATTTGAAACACTTTGTGTTCGAGACCTTCGTGTGTTTGCTGATGTACTGGATGGTCAGGTTTGTCATTTCCGAGATAAATACGGGTTAGAATGTGATGCAGTGCTTCATCTTCGCAATGGGAAGTTTGGACTTATCGAAATAAAGTTGGGTGGAGATAAACTTGTAGAGGAAGGTTCTACTACCTTGAAAACTCTTGCAAATAAAATTGATACCAGCAAAATGAAAGCGCCATCGTTCCTTATGGTACTAACAGGTACGGGCAAATTCGCCTATTGCCGTGAAGATGGTGTGTATGTGGTGCCAATCGGCTGCCTGAAAGATTAGGGACAAATGCGTTGCTTTTCCATAAGAACTATAATAGAAAAGAACTAAGATAATGCTAATATATAAAGCCTATTGCCATAAAGAAATTAGAACACATAGAAATTAGTGAATCCAAATTCTGTTTGTATCTTTATCGATCAATTACTGAATTGTATAACGAAAAGGACTTTTTTATCATGGAAAACACCTTGCAAGAAGAAAAGAAACTGGCCATGAACCAGGAAGTTAGGAATTATCTGATCGAAACAGCTAAATGGGGCAAATTTTTGGCGATTGCCGGATATGTCATGATGGCGATTGTTGCGGTATTCGGTTTCCTGTTTATGTTAAATATCCTGCCATTCGGTTCGAATATCCCTTCTAATTTGGCAGGAGCAGTGGGCGTTGCCATTGGGCTTCTCTATCTGTTATTTGCAGTCTTGTATTATTTCCCAATTACTTATTTGTATCATTTTTCAACCCGGATCAAGCTGGGTTTGCAAGAAGTTGATGAAACGATAGTGACGGATGCCTTTCAGCAAATGAAGAAACTGTTCAAATTTATCGGAATCATCACGATCGTTATTTTGTCCATTTATGCCCTGGTACTAGCAATCGGACTGCCATTGTTTTTGATAGCCAAGTAGTTAAATTTTGATGGTCTGGTAGTTAAGCTTATGACAATCTGGTAGCTAAGCTTGTTATAACCAGGTGATTTAACGTTGATTACCAAGTCGTTTAACTGTGATAGCCAGGTGGTTTTGACGTTTGCAAATTACTGAGCTTTCATCAAGTTTGAATTTTCCATCCACTTGAACAATGGTTCCATCCAGTTTTTCTGGCCGAAAACAAAGCCGTGTCCGCCTTTCGGAAAAAGGTGCATTTCAACGGGAACGTTGTGATGCCGCAAGGCTTCGAAATAACGGATGCTGTTATCGACATCGACCACCTTGTCGTCGGCCGCGTGGGTGATGTAGGCGGCCGGGGTCTGACTGTCCACCTGCATCTCGTTAGAGAACAGGTCTTTCAATGCTTGTGATGGTTCGTTGCCCAGCAACCTATTTCTTGTGTCCTGTTGGGTCAGACTGTCCTGCATGCTGATGACGGGATAAACGACGATCTGAAAGTCAGGGCGCAGACTGGTGTGTTGGTCGTTTTCAATGAGCGGCTTGTTGTAATGGGTGGCTTCCGTAGAGGCCAGGTGTCCGCCGGCTGAAAAGCCCATGATGCCAATCCTGGCTGGATCGATGTCCCATTTGGAGGCATTTTCTCGTACCACCTTGATAGCTTGCTGAGCATCCTGTAATGGTCCGATGTGCTTGTCGGACATGGTCAAATCGTTGGGAAGCCTGTATTTAAGAATAAAAGCGGCCACACCATGCCGGGCAAATTCCTTGGCCGTCGTGACGCCTTCGCCTTGATAGACGATCACACTGTAACCGCCTCCGGGACAAACAACAACAGCTGTTCCGGTGGCTTTTTCTTTTTCCGGAAGGTAACATTCAAGCGTAGGGCAGGTGGTTCCGGTTATGATGCCCGGATTCGATTTGTCCCGCGATTCTTTAATATCCGAAACTTTCGAATTCGGAATGGTGTTTGGGTATAACGGAATGATTTCCTGTGCTGTTGCAACGACCGGAAAAATCAGTAAGAGCAAAAAACAAGCGGCAATGGCTTTTTGACGGACGGAGAAAAGAACGTTGTAAAACATGTCGATTTTAGGTTTGTGGTCATACGGTTGGTTCAGCGGCTGAATTTCAGTTTACTTACAAAAGTAACCAATCTTGTTCAATTCTGAGTCCGTATCGGTGATGGCAGCATAATACTCAACGACAAAAGTAACCAATCTTGTTCGATTCTGAGCCGCACAGATTGTGCAGGTTAATTTTAATCTATAAGGGTAGAATTTCCCGCCGCTTGCGGCGGAATCAGCGTCCAGGGCTTGCCCTGGGACTCATACCTTTTATTGCTGTATTGGTGCGATGTCTGCCGCCATTTCCTTGAATGTTTTTTCCGTGTGCTCGAAAAACCGGTACAATCCGTTGCACAAGACAGACTTCCTGTCGCCTTCACGATCCATCTGGTATCTATTCTTCGGACAATCGCCATGGCAAAGATGCAGGTAGTTGCACGAGAGGCAGGAAGTGGCCAGTTCTTTCTTTTTCGCTTCTTCGAAAAACAGTTGAGCATCGCATTTGACAGCGTCTTCCAGGTTCAGGCTGCTCAGATTGCCTAACTTGTATTCGGGAAACACATAATGGTCGCAACTGAACAAATCGCCGGAATGTTCAACGGTTGGTGAACAGGGACAGTACTCGGACATCGTGCAGAGGCCCGGCGTAATGCCCATCCAGCCGGCGAGGGTGGCATCAAAATAGTTGACAAAACAGGTGCCGATGTCCTGTTTCACCCAACAGTCGAACAGCCGGCAGAGAAAATTCCCGAACTCTCCGGCAGAAACGCTCCCTTCCATGGGCATGGTATTCCCCTGATAGTTGGGATCGACGACAGAAAAGGGGAGTGTTTCGTCTTCGGCGATTCGTTCGACAATGGGTGTAAACTGCATGTAATGGCTGCCAATGTCTTTCAGGAACTGATAGAGCCTGGCCGGTTGTTGCACATTCTGGTCGTGAACGACGGTCATGGTGTTGAATTCGACGCTATGCTTGTGGAAAAGACGGATGGCGTTCATCACTTGTTTCCAGGTGCCCTTGCCAGCCGCACTCTTCCGGTAACAGTCGTGCTCTTTTTCCGGACCGTCAATGGAAATGCCGCAAAGAAAATGGTTGACGGCTAAAAATTCGCACCAGGCATCGTCAAGGAGCAGCCCGTTGGTCTGCAGGCTGTTGCTCACCTTCTTACCAGCCAGACCGGCATAATGGTATTCCATCCGGACAATTTCCCGGAAGGTGTCGAGGCCGGCCAGGGTTGGCTCACCACCATGCCAGATGAACGTCGCGGTATCCCCTGGCTGAGCTTCGATGGTCTGACGGATGATGGTTTCAAGCAGCGCGGGGGCCATGCGGTAAGAGAGCAACTGTCTGGATTTGTCCGGATACAGTCCGGTTTTCTCAATGTAATAGCAGTAACGGCAGTCCAGGTTGCAGAGAGGACCGGCGAGTTTGACCATCATCGGAAATGGCCGGTGCAGGGCTGCGCGCCTGGTTTCGAACAGGTAGTCGGTTGTTTTCATGGTATGGCCCGCTTTGACGGATAACCGGATTCGCGGAAGTTGTTAATGGCCGGGATGTTGTTTCTTATACAAAAATGGTCAT
>JAUZOU010000194.1 GCA_030706285.1 Bacteroidota bacterium | reverse complement strand
TGGAATGAAAAAGGCAATTATAAGCAATACCTTCTTTTGCTGATTGTAGCAGTCATCATCTATTTTACCACCAGCATTCTGTTCAACTCCCTCAAACAACCGCTTGCCATATTATTGCTGATACCCGTTTCCTATGTCGGCCTATTCCTGACGTTCTACCTCTTCCATCTTAATTTCGACCAGGGAGGTTTCGCCGCATTCGTCTTGCTTAGCGGCATCACTGTAAATGCAGGCATCTATATGGTCAACCAATACAATCAGGTACGAAAGGCCCATCCGTTGGCTCCGTTGAATGCCTATCTCAAAGCATGGAACCTCAGGGTGATTCCTGTCTCCCTGACGTTACTTTCAACCATTCTTGGTTTCGTGCCGTTCCTGATCGGAGAAAAAGAAGGTTTCTGGTTCCCGCTTGCCGCCGGCACTATCGGTGGTCTTGTCATGTCCGTTATCGGAGTATTCGTATTCCTGCCTATTTTCTTGGAAGTCGGGAAAGAATTACCTAATAAAGGGACAGGTTTTATAGTTTTAAATTCTACATATCTTCCAACGACAAACAAACCATCTCAATCTGATACTTAGTCAACAACTTATTCTTAAGATGCTCCACTTTTGTAGCCAGCAGTTCAGGCTTGAAATTTTTCTTTTGCCGTTTTACTTCGACTGCTACCGCTTGATTTTTCTGCAATTTCAGAGCGACAATATCAATTTCATTCTGATTAGCTTTAGGCTCCCACCAGGAACCGATAGCGCGATACTGGAAACTTTCAGTAAACTGCTGTATGAAAAATCGTTCCAACATAATACCCGAATAGGTTAGATAGTCGGATTTTATTATAGCCTGTAAACCGATAAAATTCTTTATCTCAATCAGCGAACGATGGCGGTCGAAGTAGTTAAACCAAAAACGAATAAAGTTATCCTGTATTTCATATCGGACGGCTTGACTTCCTTCTTTTGCCAATATGGGACGTTGGCGGACAATAATATTATAATCTTCGATCAATCGTTTGATTTGACCGCCTATGCTTTTATCTCCTAAAGCGGCTTCTATTTCAGGCTGCGTATTGATACCGCCAGAAATAGCACTTAAAATAGAAAAATAGGTGGCATAGTTTTTTCCGAACTCTTCTATCAATAGATTTTTCCCTTCATCGGTAAAAGGGGAGTTTTCTCGAACCATGAATGAAATCATTTCATCTATGGTCAAAGCCGTGTTATCACAGAACAATTCAATATATTTGGGAACTCCACCCGTAAATGAATAGAGAGCGAGTAAGTCGTCATTGGTGTAATCGGGATTATAGTCACGTATAATTTCTTTTAGCGTGGCCAAATCAAAAGCTGATAGTTTGATGATATTATCCGCTCTGCCGAATAGAGGTTCTTTATTGTTCTGGAATAGTTTCTGCATCAACGAATAAACAGAACCAGACACAATCAAATTCATTTTGGATTTATTCCGATAGGTGTCCCAGATATTTTGCATGTCACTATATACCGATTCGTTGATGTTATAGAACTCCTGAAATTCGTCGATAACAAGATTAAACGATTTGTGCGAAGCCAACTCCATGAGATATTGGAACAGTGATCGAAAGGTGCGTATTTCTGCAGGAACAAATGTGTTGAGTGATTGACTGATAATCGGAATAAACTCTGAACAAAGCGTTGCTTCGCTTTTACGGCCGACAAATAAATAGACCGTCGGTAAATTTTCGACCGACTTCATAATAAGACTTGTTTTTCCGATTCTCCTTCTTCCAGTTACTACTGTCAGACGGGAATGGTCGCGGAACGATAGATTTTGTATCCGTTGCAGTTCTGCCAACTCGCTTACTCTATTAAAAAACTTCATGTTCTCTTCTTTTGTTATAGCCGTAACGGTTACGGCGGTTACAAAGATAATTAAAAGTTTGAAAAATATGAACCTTAATAGATGGCATTCGAAGCCTATTTTTTATAGTCTGTCGTTTTGAAAACTGCACCAACATTCATATTATCAATATCTTGCCTACCGGGAACTACACAAAACACCGGCCTTGCCATAAAAAAGCAAGATCAACGCGGTTAAAGACTCGCAAAGACCGATCCGATCAGTCAAACCTGATCGCTTTCACCGGATGGATGTGGGAAATGAGGTGGGAAGGGATCAGGACAACCAACATGGAAATGAAAATAGTTCCCACATTGATGAGCAAAACATACAGGAAGTTGATGTTGATGGGCACCGAATCAACGTAATAAATGGACGGATCAAGTTTCAACAAATGAAAATAATGCTGGATGAAGCAGATCCCTAATCCGATGGCGTTGCCGAACAGCAATCCGACACCAATCAAATACGTCGAATAGGAAATGAAAATACGTCTGATCTTCTGATTGTTGGCGCCCAGCGCTTTCAAAACACCGATCATGTTCGTCCGTTCGAGCATTAGAATGAGCAAGCCGGAAATAATGTTGAAGCCGGAGACAAAAATCATCAGCAACAGGATGAGCATCACGTTCGTGTCCAGCAGGTCAAGCCAGCCGAACATATCCGGGTTGAGTTCGAACAGGTTGCGCATGTAATACACCGAATTATGCTTTCTGGCATATTGGCTCATGACGCCGTAAACTCCATCTTCGACTTCGTCAAAATGGTCCATCGACTTAAAAAAGATTTCCAGGCCACCGGATTGGCCGGGACTCCAGTTGTTGAGCCGCACGAGGTGCCTGGCATCGACCAGGATGAAATGTTTGTCAAAACTGGAAAAGTGGGTGTTAAATACACCTGAAACGTTGAATTTCCTGGCCGAAATGGATCCTTCCTTGATGAAATAGACTAGAAACGAATCGCCGGTCTTCAGTCTTAGCAGTTTGGATAAGTATTCCGATATCAGCGCCTGATTGGACGGTTTCGAATAATCCGGAAACTTACCGTCGACCAGTGCTTCCGTGAGGAACGAACGGTCAAACTGCGCATCGGCTCCCTTGAACACAACAGCCTGGAAATCGTCCGGTGTTTTGATCATCCCAGGTTTGGTGTACAGGCATTGGACGTGCCTGACACCAGGCACCTGGCTGATTGCTTTGATCAATGAGTCCGGCGTGGCAATCGGACTCATTTCATACGTATTGTTGGAATAATAGCTGGTAATCTGGACGTGCGAACCGACACCAATTAATTTGTTCCGCACTTCCTGTTTAAATCCGAGTACTACCGCAACGGCCACCAACATGACTGCCAGGCCTAACGCAATGCCGGTCACAGCAATCTTTACAGCTGGTCCGGCTTTCTTTCTGGTCTCGTCGTGTTGAAAAAAAAGGCGTCTTGCAATAAAATACTCGAATTTCATGTCAAATTGTTCTTCCAGGATAAACCGCCAAGGCTTTCTCCAGTATCATAAGAGCCATAGCCAGATCTTCCTTGTTGATGACATAGGCCAACCGCACTTCATTCTTTCCGACATCAGGGGTGGTATAAAAACCGGAAGCAGGCGCAATCATGACAGTCTGTCCTTCATATTCGAATTCTTCCAGCAACCAGGCACAGAAACGATCGGCATCATCTATCGGCAAACGAGCTACCGTGTAGAAGGCGCCCATCGGTATTGGTGTATAGCAGCCAGGGATTTTATTGATGCCATCGATCAGGAATTTCCGGCGTTCAACGTACTCGTTGTACATCTCCAGCATGTAGTCTTTGGGGGTATCGATGGATGCTTCAGCAACCAGCTGTCCGATTAAAGGCGGGCTCAGCCTGGCTTGACAGAACTTCATGACGTGCTGACGAACCAATTTATTTTTAGTAATCAGCGCGCCGACACGGATGCCGCATTCACTGTACCGTTTTGACACGGAATCGACCAGTACGACATTCTGCTCGATGCCTTTCAGGTGACAGGCAGAAATGTACGGCGCACCGGTATAGCAGAACTCCCTGTACACTTCATCTGAGAAAAGATACAGGTCATATTTTTTCACCAGATCGCGTATCTGATTCATTTCCTGACTGGTATAAAGATAACCGGTCGGATTATTCGGGTTGCAAATCATGATCGCCTTGGTTTTCGGCGTAATGAGCTTCTCAAATTCAGAGACTGACGGTAAGGCAAAGCCAGTTTCGATGCTGCACAGCAACGGTTTGATAATAGCTCCGGCTGACATGGCAAAGGCCGTGTAGTTGGCATAGGCCGGTTCTGGAACGATGATTTCGTCACCAGGATCCAAGCAAGCCATAAACGCGAACAAGACGGCTTCTGAACCGCCGGTCGTAATGATGATGTCTTCGGCTGTTACGTCAATGTCAAACCGGTGATAATACTCAGCCAGTTTTTGACGAAGACTCAGAATACCTTCACTGGGGCTATATTCAAGCACACTCCGGTCTACCGCTCGCAACGCATCCAGTCCCGCCTGAGGGGTTTTTAAATCTGGTTGACCGATGTTTAGATGATAAATTTTGATACCCTTTTCACAAGCTTTATTAGCCAAAGGCACAAGCTTTCGGATAGGGGATTCGGGCATGTTAGCGCCGCGTTGCGAAGGTTTTGGCATAATAGTAAATTACGTAATATAATTTTTCTGAAATTCCCGCAAAGATAGCCACAGGTCGGCTTTTATCCAAAAAATAACTTGTACATTTGCGTAAATTACTAAGTAATATTGATCAAGCAACGCTTATCTTAGCTAATCATTTAACTCGACATTATGGGCATATTCTTGTTATTAGGTGGTTTACAAGGTTCGGAAATCATCATTGTTGCCTTGTTGATCCTTTTGTTGTTCGGTGGAAAGAAAATTCCTGAACTGATGAAGGGTATCGGAAAAGGTATCCGCAGTTTTAAAGAAGGACTGAAAGATGTCGAAGACGAAATCACGAAAGATACGACCGACAAGACAGAGAAGAAAGAAGAAAAATAAGGAAGCCGGCAATGTCTGTAACTGAAATGACATTCTGGGACCACCTTGACGAATTGCGCAAGGTTATTTTTCGTTGCCTCGGTGCCATCCTGATTGCCGGGATAGCCTTGTTTACTGTCATGCCGGATATTTTCGACAAGGTCATATTGGGTCCCTGTTTCGGCAGTTTTCCTGTTTACCAGTGGTTGGCGACACTTAGCCAGTATTTTTCCATTCCATCGTCTTTTTGTGATCCGTCGTTCAAGATCAAACTCATCAACATTCAGCTGACATCCCAATTTCTGATCCATTTCAAGATCTCTTTCCTGCTGGCGACTATTCTTATTTTCCCCTATATCTTGTTTGAAATCTGGCACTTCATCAGCCCTGCCTTGTATCTAAAGGAAAAGAAGAGCTTCCTGTTTGCCTTCATACTTGGAACTTTATTATTTTACATCGGCATTTCCATCAGTTACTGGTTCATCTTTCCGATTTCACTGCGTTTTCTGGCCGGATACCAAGTAAGCCAGTTTGTGGTGAATCAACTTTCCCTGGATTCTTACATTTCCACCTTCACCAGTCTAAACCTGATTATGGGCCTTGTGTTCGAACTGCCCATGCTGGCCTTCATCCTTTCGAAACTCGGATTGATCAAACGCTCTTTTTTCAAACGATGGAGACGCCACGCCATTGTGCTGCTGGTCTTCCTTGCCGCCGTCATCACTCCCACCGGCGATCCTTTTACCTTATCCCTGGTGGCTGTTCCCCTGTACCTGCTCTATGAGCTAAGCGGACTCCTGGTTAAAAAAGACGACCAGTGAAATTTCTTTTTGTGTTGTTACCCTAAAAACTAGTAAACGAATCTATTTTTTGTAGTTGTAACAAAAAAAGGGATCAACTTGAAAACTTGTGGAGTTCCCCTGAAAAAGGATCAACTGATTAGTCGGCTGATGAAAAGGATCAGGTAGTGAAGCGGGCACGGGCAGGCTGCGGCGACTATGAAAAAAAGCGTTTAAAAAACAGGGTGGAGAGAGGCGCCCGGAGTTTTCGTCTTCCGAGGAGCGAAGCGACGCTTCG
>JAUZOU010000193.1 GCA_030706285.1 Bacteroidota bacterium | reverse complement strand
TATCCAGGATGGATTTTCCTTTTCCGAGGCAAACATTTTTGTCATCATCACAAGCCCTACGTAAAAAGCAATGGCAAAGAAGAGTCCGTACCAGCGTACTTCCCAGTTCCCAAGAAAAAATAATTCCGGTTTGAACGTCCAAGTAATGTAGTTAAGCATAACGTTGTTTGTTTGTTGGGGCCCCCAGAGGCATATCGCTGCAAAAATACGGTTTTTAGCTGAAATCTGATTTGACTGGCTAAACTATTTTGACCTGTATGGTTATTGGTAAACCGTTGATTCAGAAAAAAAATAAAAAAGTGATTTTTTCGCGGAGTTCGTGCAAATTGATCTCACACGGCTCTTCGGTTGGAAAATTCAATCAGTTTCATCGTTTTCAATATAAATTCTACTATTAAAAAAATAGTAATCTAACTGATTAACAATAAATTATTTATTAAATATTTTTAGGCTTATTACGAATATTCATATAAAGTAATTATGATGATGAACAAAATTAGTATCCCGTTTGTTAACGAAGTTAATTTGTTTACTTAAATCTAATATGATGATGTAATCTGTTAAACATTGAAACCTCTTGCTCTTCTTTAAGTTTACTAATCAACCAAAAAAACAAATAGGCCATGAAAAAAATTGTCTTTTTATTGGCAATGGTAATGGGTTTTACACTCATGACCGCCATTTCACAGGTTAAACCTGCCGGAACGAATCATGTAGCGAACCCTGTCGAAGCGACCACGATGCTTCATTTTAACGTTCCAGCCAGTGTTGGAGAAAATTACACTGATCTGGCGATTGAGGTTCCGAGTGCCGGATCACTTTCGTCCATTTTGACGACCGAACAGGCTAGTGCTGTTGTTAACCTGAAAATAACCGGATTTCTGAACAGTACGGACCTTTCTTACCTCAAAACCTATACTCCGTTGCTGGCTAATCTGGATATATCAGCTGTCACTTATTCTTCAGCGACGTTGGAAAGCGAAGTCTTTATGTCAAAGTCTTCGTTGCAACGGGTTTGGTTACCGAAGCAGGTGACTGGTATTTCCTACAATGCCTTTAATGGATGCCTGTCGTTGCAACGGGTATTCTTGCCGGATAGTTTGAGGACGTTGGACAGCTATGCTTTTCAGGGTTGTACTAAGTTAGATTCCGTTATTTTCCCTTCAAAGCTTTCGAATATAGGATATTATGCCTTTGAAAGTTGTACGGCGTTACAAACCGTCAGCCTTCCTAACGGATTAACTACTCTCGGCAACTATGCGTTCCGGAATTGCACGAAACTGAAAACGGTAGTGCTGCCAGATACCCTTACAACAATCAGCTACGGTTTGTTTAGCAATTGCAGCGCGCTGGAGTCGGTTCATTTGCCTTTGAAACTGACAGCCATCTATGATTATGCCTTTTCCAATTGTGCGGCTCTTGACACGATCGCTTTTCCGATTGCTCTGACGTCAATTGGTCAAGAATCGTTCGAAAACTGTGTGGCGCTGAAATCGGCTGTGTTGCCGAACAATGTGAGTACCTTGAACTCTTATGCCTTTTATAATTGCCAGTCTCTTGAAAGGGTCGTCCTTCCGGCCAATCTGACGACCATTAATTATTATACATTTAACAATTGCTCCTCACTTAAGTATCTGAAACTGCCGGAAAACCTGACAAAGATCTATGGTTATGCTTTTCAAAATTGCAGCAAACTGGATACGCTGATTTTTCCTTCCATGATTACAGAAATCGGAGCGTATGCTTTTATTGGCTGTTCGTCCTTAAAAGTAGCTAAGTTACCGAATACATTGTTGATTATCAGGGACGGACTTTTCCGTGACTGTGTGGCGCTCGATTCGGTTTCTTACCCGGTTGGGTTGACTCAGATCGGGAATTATGCCTTCTTTGGTTGCAATTCGTTGAAAGGGCAATTGTTGTTGCCGGCCACATTGACTTATGTCGGCTATTATGCGTTCTTAAATTCAGGCTATACGTCGTGTAAATGTCTTTCGACAAATCCGCCTTCGTTGAATAATGCCAGCAATAGCCTGGGTAATATCAGAATTGCCTTTGTACCGGTGGACGCTGTTTCTGCGTATGAGAATGCCTGGACGGAATTTCTGATTATCGGTGGCGATACACTGACGACTGTCGATGTTACGTTGACGAATGAAGGCACGTTGGGTGAGACCATCCTTCAAAAGGTCTCTTACCTGAAAGATGTGCAAAAATTGATTGTGACTGGTCCGCTAAATGAGACAGACTTGAGTTTGATAAAAAACAGCCTGACTTCTCTTGTCTCACTGGATCTGAAACTGGCTCAACTGCTTCGGATTCCGGATCTGCAGTTTGATCAGAAAATGTGGCTTCTCGATATCGTCTTGCCGGACAGTCTGCAAGCAATCGGCTACCAGGCTTTCAATGGTTGTAAGAATCTGTCGGTCATAAAGATTCCAACGAAGGTGACCGCCCTGTTGGACAATACCTTCAATGCCTGCAGCAATCTGTATTCCGTTTCGTTGCCGGAAGGGCTGGTCAGCATTGGACAAAGTTGCTTTAATAACTGCACGTCGTTGGAACAGATTCAGTTGCCTCCGTCGTTGGAACAACTATATAACGCGGCCTTTTATTATTGTACGAAGTTGAAGTCATTGACCATTCCGCCAAAGGTGACTTTCATTGGAAATTATACGTTCCAGAATTGTACGAATCTGGAAACTGTCACATTCCCGGAAGGGTTGACGACGATTGGTTATGAGGCTTTTTATGAATGTGGACTGACTAGTTTGAGGTTACCGGACAAAATTACTTCCATAGAGAGCTACGCTTTTTATTCCAACAACATTAAGAAGCTTGTTCTTCCGGCTAACCTGACTCATTTGAGCTATGGCTGTTTTGCCCATTGCCCCATCGATTCACTTGTCCTGCCTACAGGTCTGAGTACGATCGAACCGGAAGCGTTCAGCGGTTGTACCTCGTTGAAGGATATCCGGTGTTTGCAACCGACTCCGCCGGTACTGACAGACGATCCGTTTTACCAGGTAGATAAGTCGGCTTGTTCGCTGAGCTTGCCTTTCTGGTCGGCAAACCTGTATAAGATGGCCAATATCTGGAGCCTGTTCTATCCTGTCTATACGTTCAATCAGGAAATCAAGGAGATGCCGATCAGCGGAAATCTGGTGTTTGGCGATAATATCAGGCCGTTAGGATCACCCAATGTGACATTACTGACCACTGGCAGCCTGACTGTACGAGGCAATGCGCCAATGACCAGCGATCAGTTTTCGCTGGATGTTCAGGGTAGTTATTGGTACGGTTTTCAATTCAGTTCCGGAAGGCTGATTAATGAATGTCCGAATATGACTGCCGGTAAAGTCCGGGTCAATCTCAATTTTAGCGGTAGTACTTGGTACTATTTGGCGTTTCCGTTTGATGTGCGGATAGATAGTCTGAGCATTGACAACAATGCCCAGTTTGTGTTCCGTAAATACGATGGAGCGGTGCGTGCGGCCAATGGTGCCGGAGACAGCTGGAAGACAATGACAAAGGACAGTGTGCTCAAAGCTGGTGAAGGCTATATTTATCAATGTAGTACGGATGCAAAATTGATCGTTGTACCGACAGAAGCCACCCAAAATCAACTGTTTGCCAATACGACCAGCATCCAGCCTTTGAAAGAATATGCTTCGGCTTCCTTGTCGAACGCGAGCTGGAACTTTGTCGGAAATCCCTTCCCGGCCTGCTTTGATATTAGCAAGACTGAGTTTACGGCGCCGATAACCATCTGGGATTACAATAATCAGACGTATGAAGCTATTTCTCCGTTGGATGACCAATATATTCTCAAACCGTTTGAAGCGTTTTTTGTTCAGAAACCGGCAGACCCCGGATTGTCACAAATTAGCTATAGACCAGCCGGACGGCAGCTGACGGAGGCTTATACTGAAATCGTACCGAGAGTCGGACTAAGATCGGCGACAGACAGGCAGTTGATCAATCTGAGCCTGAGCAATGATAGCTATCAAGATAAATGCAGGGTGGTTATTAATCCGGCTGCCAGCCTTTCGTATGAACTGGAGACGGATGCTTCCAAATTTATGAGCGGTCAGTCTAAGGTGCCTCAACTTTATACAATCGATGACTCCGGTATCAAGTATGCCATCAACGAACGTCCGCTCGAATCGGGCATAATCCGGCTAGGTTGCTATGTTGGCGCTGAAGGCACTTATACTTTGGCCGGTACAGCGTTGACTGAAACTGGTTACCAGGTTTTGCTGACGGACAAACAACTCTTTACTCAAACGTTGCTGAATGAGCAAAATTATCAGTTCTCGGCGGATAAGGGATTTTCCGACAACCGGTTTGAGTTGTCGATCGTGAAGAATGCCACCCAGTTAATGTCATTGACCGAAGTGCCTACCATTGTTTGGGCTGCCGATGGCAAGCTGAATGTGCGGACTAAAGCTGGAAATCATATTTCGATAGTCGGCTTGAACGGCGTTTTGATCGAAGAATTGGATGCTACGGAAGAGCACATGCAGTTTCCGCTAAATAAAGGCGTTTATCTGGTTAAGGTGGACGGGAAGACCTTTAAGTCTGTTGTATTCAAATAGGCAAATCATATGAAACGAGCATGTTTGTATTATCAAATGTCAAAACAGATGGTCATTCGACATGCGAACTGCATATGGCCTTGAACGAAAAAAATATGATCATATGAAACAATTGATAACAGGAATCATGGTGTTTTTCTTGTGTGGTTTGTCTGTGATGGCACAAGAAACATCAGATTTCAATCCAACCAATCCTCCTGAACCAAATGCCGCTTTTGAATTGACGCTTACGAGCGATTCAGCTGACGCAGGATCGGCGACAGGAGGCGGACGTTATTACGTCGGAGATCAGGTGCTGCTTACGGCAACACCCACGGATTACCATGTTTTCGTAGCCTGGGTCGATACGTCTGCGGCCGATTCGGTCGTTTCGACGCAGCCCAGTTTCTACTACACCATACCGGACAGACCTGTTCATCTGATAGCCAGGTTTGAATACAGGCTGATGTTCCAGCTGACGTTGGAACTGGAACCGGCCAATATTGGTGCAGTTTACGGAAGTGGCTATTATGAAAGTCAGAGCCTTGCCGGCATTTCGGTTTCATTTTCCGGGCAGTATACATTTAAGGGATGGTGGGACAATGATTCGCTTGTCAGCAATCAGTTCTATTTTCAGTTTCAGATGCCTGAGCGTTCTGTCCATCTGAAAGCCTTGTTCGACTATGATCCGACCAATCCTTCGGAACCGGACGTGCAAGCATCGAAGCACCGGCTGTTTCTGATTTCAGATCCTCCGGAAGCTTGCAATTTTAACCAGCAACAGGGGGTTATGATTCCGGAAAATGATTCGATATACCTGTATCCGTATCAGAATTCAGGGTATGTGTTCGAGGGCTGGTACCATAAAGGTGCTCTGTATACGACAGCCTACGACATATTTTTTACAATGGGCGTGGCGGACGATACCTTGACGGCCCGTTTTCGGTATGATCCGGCCAGTCCGGGGGAGCCAGGAAAAGGTAGTGCGCCGATTTATTTTCTCAGCGCGACGACACAAACAACAACGGCCGGAAGTCAACTGGCATTTCCGGTTTATCTGTGCAATGAAAATCTGGATGTGACGTCAGTGGTTTTTGAAGTCACTTTTCCTTCCGGCGTTCTTGCCGATTATGCGAATGCCAGTTTATCCAGCCGGAGCAATGGACATGTGTTGACTTGTGACACCTTAGGAAACAACTCGTTTCGTTTCACGATTGCCAATGACAGTTTGTGGGCGCTTACCAGTACGTCAGGAAAGCTGATGATGATCCCGGTTACCCTGCCCTCCGATTGGGAAGCCGGTTCCAACTATCCGGTTATATTCGGTGCTGCCGTACTTGGTACAACATCCGGGCAATTGGTTTGTCCAGTCCGGAACGGATCGGTCGGCATTACGCCGGTTGCTTC
>JAUZOU010000192.1 GCA_030706285.1 Bacteroidota bacterium | reverse complement strand
TTTCAATTCAATTTGCATTTTTTGATGCAAAAACTCCAGCCATTTAGCTAATTTTGCACAGCCTTCTAAACGGCAGCCAACAATAAAACCAACTTCGTTCAAACCAACTAGAGCCCAATGAAACGAGCATGCCTGTACCAGGCACCCAAGCAGATGAAAGTTTTAAGAAGCGAGTGCAGAGACGAAGTTTACTTCGGATATGCCGAGTCTCGCAAAACTTCTGTTCGGAATGAACAAAAATCCAGGCATTCGACGTTCTACTTGTTCTTAAATAAAAAATTATGATCAGATGAATAAATTTGTCATTTTAGTTACAGCTTTGTTCCTAGTAATAACTGGAACAGCCTTTTCACAGAAAAAAGCATTTACGATTGAAGATCTGTACAAGGTTCAATATGCAGGTGCACCGACCGTTTCACCTGACGGAAAGCACCTTGCCTATTCCCTCACCAAATACAACTTGCATAAAGGGACATCCGAGACAAACATCTATGTCATGAATCCGGACGGGAGCAACAAAATACAGTTGACCAAAGATGGTAAAAGTAGCGGCCCAATCTGGGGCTTCGACAACCAGACCATTTATTACAGCTCTACCATCACAAAAATAGCTCAGGTTTACAGATGCTCGCTTGGAGATACGACTAGCACGAAGATCACCGACTTTTCAATGGGCGTAAATGATCCGAAGCTGTCACCGGACAACAAACTCATCGCTTTTTCCTCTGAAGTTTACCCGGAATGCGGAGCAGACAGTAAAAGCAACGCCTTGACGGATTCATTGGCGCAAAACGGCCCGGTACAAGCATACATGGCCGACAAACTGTTATTCAGACATTGGACAGACTATACTGCCGGAAAATGCTCACACATTCTAATCTACGACCTGCAAAAACAAACCTATACAGACGTCACTCCAGGCAACTATGTTTCACCTGTCTTTATGCTGGGCGGCGGCATTGGCTATAACTTCTCTCCTGACAGCAAAGAGCTTTGTTATGTATCCAATCATGCCAGTCATCCGGAAGCTTCCACCAATGCCGATTTATTTTTGGTTCCGGTTACCGGAGGCAATGCCATTAACATAACCAGTGACAATGAAGCATGGGATGGTTCTCCCGTCTATTCACCTGATGGAAAATACATTGCTTTTCGCAAACAACTGGTAGCAGGTCACGAATCCGACCGTTTCCGTCTTGCCTTATACAACAGACAGACCGGAGAAAAATACCTGTTGACTAAATCGTTCGACAATTGGGTAGACGACTTCATATGGAGTGCTGATTCCAAATCCATTTATTTTGCCGGTGAAGTACAAGGGTACCAGCCTATCTATAAGATTGCAGTCAAAACATTAAAAATAGTACCGGTCAGTGGCTTTAAATCCATCTTCAGCTTTGATGCCGACAAAAAAGGCAACCTCTTCTATACGGCCAATTCTGTTGAAAAACCGACAGAAATTTATTGCCAAAACCTGTTCAACCATAAAGTGACACAGCTCACTCACTTTAATAAGGAACTAACGGAAACAGTCGATATCCAGCCGGCTGAAACCATGTGGGTTGCCGGAGCTGAAGGTCAAAAAGTTGAAGTGTTTGTGGTCAAGCCTCATGATTTCGATCCGGCCAGGAAATACCCATTAATCCTGAATGTTCACGGCGGTCCGCAAAGTCAATGGATGAATTCCTTCCGGGGCGACTGGCAGGTTTATCCGGGTGCCGGTTATGTTGTGGCTTATGCCAATCCTCACGGATCAACGGGATATGGACAAGCTTACACAAATGAGATATCCGGAGACTGGGGTGGTGAGCCCTTCACTGACTTGATGAAAGTCACTGATGCACTGGCTAACCTTTCCTATGTCGATTCAACCCGTATGGGAGCGATGGGATGGTCTTATGGTGGTTACATGATGAATTGGTTCCAGGCAAATACCAAGCGTTTCAAATGCCTGGCTTCCATGATGGGTTTGTATGATTTACGCTCCATGTGGGGAGCAACTGAAGAGCTCTGGTTTCCCAACTTCGATCTGAAAGGTCAACCATGGAACTCAGGCTTGTACAAAAAATTCTCGCCGTCTGAATATGCCGGCAACTTTTCAACGCCGACTCTGATCATTACCGGCCAGCTTGATTTCCGTGTACCTTATACTCAAAGTATTCAGTACTTTACGACGCTTCAGACGCGTGGCATTCCTTCCAGGCTAATCATTCTGAAGAATGACGGACACTGGCCCAATACGGTCAAATCCATGCCAGTGTATTACAATGCACACTTGGATTGGTTCCATAAATACCTTGGAGGTGATCCTGCGCCCTACGATATGGATAAACTGATCAAAAATCAAGCGTTCACAGACATACAATAAACCTTCATTAGGCTGTTTGACATCGAGCATGAGGCTGTATCAAAAGGATATGGCCTCATTTGGCAACTGGCAGCCATTCTGCCTAATGCTTGCTGAAAAAGCGATGGGACAACACTTTCAACAACCGGTTATCTTCTTTGTTGGCCAGATATACACCACTTATGATGAACACAGAACCAGCCAGAGCCACCGGAGTAATGGTTTCTTTGATCACAATCGCAGCAGTGATCAATGTGACAATAGGACTAAAATAGATGTAATTGGTTACCCGGACCACTCCCAGTTTTTTTGCGGCCATGTTCCAGGAAATATAGCACAGCATTGAGGCAACCAAACCAAGAAATAAGAGGCTAAAGCCAACCTGAGGAATCAGCAGTGTTTGAAAAGGCACAGCAAAAGGATGGAACAGAAAAACAGGCAAGATGGTGAGCAACCCATAAAAAAAGATCTTGCGGGTCACAAAAAAGATGGGATATCTGGTGCCAAGGTTCTTAATCAGGACACTGTAGAAAGCCCACATCAGGGCAGCCATAACAGTGAGAAAATCACCCAGCGGATTGAGTTTTAAAATGACATCTCCATTGTAAATCACCAAAAATACGCCGGTAAACGCCATCAAAGAGCCCAAAATCAAGGATAGCCGAATGCGTTCGCTACGGTTGAATAGATAAACCAAAAACGTTGTCAAAATCGGTGCAACACACAAGATCAACGCCACATTGGAAGCCAGAGAAAACGAAAGTGCCGTATTTTCAAATAAAAAATACAAGGATCCTCCTGTCATACCCAATGCCAGAAAGAAGACTTCATCTTTCAGGTTGTCAGCCCATATCTGTTTCCAGGATATTGTCCAGATGGCAACATAGGCTAGTAAAAACCGGCACAGGAAAATCTCAGCAGGACTCAGTCCATAAGACAACAAGATCTTGGTAACGACATATGTCGTCCCCCAAACAGCAATTGTCAATAAGGCAATCACATGGTACCAATAGAGACCTTTTTGTTTCATTGAAAATGAGATTATTCCCTGCCAATCCGTACGTATGAACCCAACATCAGCCTGCCGAACATCGTTAGCCGGCCAGTTCGTTCAGTATAATCCAGCGCTCGGTCTTTTCATCCATCTGCGTTTTTATTTGCGACAACCGGATGGCCTGCTGTTCAATTTCTGCGCCAGTGCAGTTTCCGGAACTCAAGGCCGTTTCAATGTCGGTCTGTTCCTTTTCAAGCGCCTCGATATCGGCTTCCAGCGCTTCCAGTTCTTTTTGTTCCTTATACGTCAACTTTCTCGGACGATTCTCTGCCTGAGCGCTGGACTGTACTTCAGCTTTCGATTTGACAACAGCCTTTTCCTGATCTTTCTGGCGTCGTTCTTCGGCGTCTTTGGCATCCCTCCATTCACGGTATTGTGTATAATTGCCAGGAAAATCCCGTACCTCGGCATTTCCTTCGAAGACCAGCAAGTGATCGACGATCTTATCCATGAAATACCGGTCGTGGGAAACGACCAGCACACAACCTTTGAAATTCCGCAGGTAATCTTCCAGAATGTTCAATGTTAGAATGTCCAGGTCATTGGTCGGTTCGTCCAACACCAGAAAATTGGGATTGTGCATCAATACGGTACATAAATACAAGCGACGCTTTTCTCCGCCGCTCAGCTTGTAGATGAAGTTATGTTGCGTTTCCGGCGTAAACAGGAAATGTTGCAGAAACTGTGAGGCTGACAGTTTCTTGCCGCCGCCCAAATCGATCTCCTCTGCTATGTCACGCACGGCATCGATCACTTTCATCTGTTCATTGAAGGCCAATCCTGTCTGGCTGTAATAAGCAAATTTCACTGTTTCACCCACATCAAAGCAACCACTGTCCGGATTTTCCTCTCCCACCAACATGCGCAGGAAAGTGGATTTTCCGGTCCCGTTTTTGCCTACGATACCGACTTTTTCAAAACGGGCAAAATTGTAGTAGAAATTGTCCAATAATTTTAAATCGCCATAGGCTTTGGAGATGTATTTGGCTTCAAATATCTTCGATCCAAGGTAAGCAGACTTGACGGAAAGCTGCACTGATTCATCCACTCGTTTCTGAACAACCTTGTCTTGCAAATCGTAAAATGCATCAATTCTTGCTCTGGCTTTGGTTGCCCGGGCTTGTGGCATTCGACGCATCCAATCCAGTTCAGTCCGGAATAAGTTGTTGGCTCGGTCCAGTTCTGCATTGAACACATCAACCCGTTCCTGATGCTTCTCCAGATAATACTGATAATTGCCCGAATAGGTATACAATTGACCATGATCAATCTCCAGAATCTCATTGCAGACCCGGTCAAGGAAATAGCGGTCGTGTGTCACCATCAGCAAAGTCATACCGGAGCGAGTCAGGTACGACTCCAGCCATTCAATCATCTCCAGGTCCAGGTGGTTGGTCGGTTCATCCAGAATAAGCAAATCCGGTTCCGTAATCAGGGCATTGGCCAATGCTACCCGTTTCAGTTGACCGCCGGACAAATGTTGTATCTGCTGATCAAAATTGCGGATCTTGAGTTTTGAAAGGATTTGTTTGACTCTCGTCTCATAATCCCAAGCCTTATGGTAGTCCATCAGGTGGAGCAGTTCTTCCAGTGTTTCACCTTCCGGTTGAGGTTGATGCAATTCCTCGCGCATCATAAACGCTTCGTATCTGGACAGGGTACGAAGTATTTCATTGTCAGAAAGGAAGCACGCTTCCAGGGCTGACAAGGTAGGCGGATAATACGGATCCTGTTTCAGATAGCTGACTCTTAATCCATTCCGGTAAACGATCGTTCCTTCATCATGGTCTTCTATACCGGCCAGCATATTCAGTAAAGTTGTCTTTCCTGTTCCGTTCTTGGCAATGAGCGCGACACGCTGTCCTTCAGCAATGCCAAACGACAATCCCTGAAACAAAAGCAGGTCGCCAAATGATTTTTTGAGATTTTCTACCTGCAGGAAACAAACGGGATTTGCCATATTTAATCAGTCTATAATTTGATTCGGATGTTATTTCGTTTCAGGATAGAGTTCCTGTTTTAAATAGTGAGCGGTATAACTTTCTGGATGGTTGCAAAGAGCTTCCGGGGTTCCGCTGAACAGCAACTGCCCTCCCAACCTGCCGCCCTCAGGACCTATATCAATGATGTAATCAGCCAGTTTAATTACATCCAGGTTGTGTTCAATGACAATGACCGTGTTTCCCCTGTTTACCAGGCGGTTCAATACGCCCATCAATACACGGATGTCTTCAAAATGGAGACCTGTCGTTGGTTCATCCAGCACATACAGCGTTTTTCCTGTATCTTTCTTGGCTAATTCGGCCGCCAATTTAACGCGTTGATTTTCTCCACCGGACAAGGTGGTAGAAGGTTGTCCAAGCCGTAGATACCCCAACCCAACATCCTGCAATGTCTTGATTTTACGCAAGATCTGCGGCTGATTTTCAAAAAATTCCACGGCCATATTAATGGTCATGTTTAGCACATCAGCAATCGATTTTCCTTTGAAACGCACCTCCAAGGTTTCGCGATTGTACCGTTTCCCCTGACAGTCTTCACAAGGCACCAATACGTCAGGCAGAAAATTCATCTCGATGGTCTTGTACCCATTG
>JAUZOU010000191.1 GCA_030706285.1 Bacteroidota bacterium | reverse complement strand
TCTTCAGCGGTGGAAAATCCGGCATATTGGCGGACAGTCCAGGGGCGCATGGTGTACATTTTTCTGTACGGCACTCGCAGGTAAGGTTCTACACAGGCGGCATAGTTCAGGTGTTCCATGCCTTCCAGGTCGGCTTTGGTATAGACCGGCTTTACCAGAATGTGTTCAGGTGTCTTCCAGTCTTTTTCAATGCCGTTGGCTTTTTCCCATTGTCTGGGATCCGTTGAAGGAATTCCGGCATTTTTTATATTTATTTTCTTGAAATCTGGTTTCATATGATCTATCTCTTAATTGATTCCTAATTGCTTGTTGAATGCCTGCAGCGTCTGCAATACATTGGAACGGACATTGACGAAGTTAGTGATGCCGATGGCCTTGAGGTCTTCGGTGCAGGCAGGTGCACCTGCCACAACAAAAATTTCCTTGCCGTCTCCAATAGCAGCAAAGGCTTTGGGAGCCAGTGTTGCATATTCATCGTCGCTGGAACAAAGGACTATGATATCGGCCTTGGCCTCACGGGCAGCCTTGACGCCTTCTTCAGGGGTTTCGAAGCCGAGGTTGTCGATGATCTCATAACCTGCACAAGCAAAAAAGTTGCTGGAAAATTGAGCCCTGGCGAGTCTCATGCTCAGGGAACCGATGGTCAGCATGAATACCTTCGGACGTTTGCCCGAGTTTTCGGTAGCCAGACGTAAGGTTTCGAAGGCTGAACTGCCGCGGTCGAACTTCAAGGTAGGAAGAACGCTTTCGTGGGAGCAGCAGCAAGCTTCGGCGTTCGTGCTTACTTTTTCGGCGGCCGATTCATTGAAATTCGGGAATTGGTTGGTGCCCAGCAGGCTTTCGCGACGGCTTGACACAGCGGCCAACCGCTTTTCACCGGAGGCATTGACTTCCTGTTGGATGAATCCGTCTTTCAACGCGGCATAGAAACCACCTTTTTCATCGACAGACAGGAAGACTTTCCAGGCTTGTTCGGCAATGGCAGCCGTCAGGTTTTCAATATAATAGGAGCCGGCTGACGGATCGACCACTTTGTCGAAATGGGATTCTTCTTTCAGCAGTAATTGCTGGTTACGGGCGATGTGTTCGGAGAATTCGTCGGCTGTTTTATAGGCGTTGTCGAATGGGACAACGGTAATGGAATCGACGCAGGCAATAGCAGCAGACATGGTTTCGGTCTGGCCGCGGAGCAAATTGATGTATGGGTCGTAGATGGTCTGGTTCCATTCGGAGGTGATGGCATGAACAGCCATTTTGGCTGCCGATTTGCAGCTGCCTTCCGGTAAATAAGCATTCACGATTTCAGCCCATAACAAACGGGCGGCACGGAATTTGGCTATTTCCATGAAATAGTTGGAACCGATACCGAAGTTGAACTTGATGTTGGAAGCCACCGTTTCAGCTGAAAGGCCGGCTTCTGTCCCAAGGGTGAGGTATTCGTTCCCGTAAGCGAGCCCGAAACCAAGTTCCTGAGCGCAATAGGCTCCGGCATTATTAAACAGGTATGGATTGGCACCCAACACTCTGAGTCCAGGCAGTTCCGAAGCGGCTTCCACGACTTCTTTCACGATTTTCTTCAAATCGATGTCGGTATCCAGCCCTTTGACCATCATACGCTTGAACGGGTCAAAGTTGATGGAACCATGAATGTTGGCCGGATTAAAACCTTTTGCTTTTACATAGCCGGTCAGGAGCTTGATGAGGTTCACCGCTTCTGAGTAGCAGGTACGGAAATTGATTTCGATGCATTCCAGTTGAATGTCTTTCAGCAGGACCTCCAGGGACTTGGCCGTGAAGTCTTTGCCGGAAAACGAGAAACACAGGGAAGTGATCCCTTTTTCCAGTACGTCAAGCGCTTTTGCATTTGCTGATGCCGGATCTGAAACGTCAATGTCCTGACGTACCTGCCAGTCATTGTTGGTTTTTGTACCGCGGACATAAGGAAATTCTCCTGGAAGAGATTCCGGGATTTTCATGCCTTCCAAGTCTTCTGCGCGGTAGAACGGTTTCACATTGAAACCTTCGTTAGTTCTCCAAACGAGTTTCTTTTCGAAATCGGCCCCCTTCAAGTCAACAGTGACTTTTTCCATCCATTCCTGGGTGGATACCGGCGGAAATTCCGAAAATAACTTTTCTTTGCTATCTGCCATAATTTAAGGATAATAGATTGTTTTCTGGTTCAGATGTTTATCACCTCTGAAGTGTATTAAAAGTCTGCAAATTTATGCTTTTATTCTGAGAATAGGTAGGGTTTTCGATGGAAGTTTCTGTATATATATGAGTCATCTGGACCGGTGTGTTTTCTGCCTGATTTACGTAAATCACTGATTTAGTGACATAATTAGAGAATAAATTCCCATAACATTGAAATTTCACACTTTTTTTGCTTGTTATGTTGTTTTTCATCACTACTTTTGAACGTTTTTTGACGTAGTGAGCTTGTTTAGAGAATCAAGCCAGATAAATTAATTTATATAAAATGGGGATATTAAAAGAGAAATATTCGAGCTACAATGCTTCGAAGGATTTGATAGATGCCGGTATTTATCCGTATTTCAGAGAAATTGAATCTGACCAGGATACAGTCGTTAAAATTAAGGGGCATGATGTCCTTATGTTCGGTTCGAACAGCTACCTTGGATTAACTTGCCACCCGGAAGTAAAAGAAGGAGCCATCAAAGCCATTGAAAAATATGGTACAGGCTGTGCCGGATCCCGCTTTTTAAATGGAACCCTTGATATTCACCTTGAATTGGAAGACCGTCTGGCCAAACTGACGGGAAAAGAAGCTGCTTTGTGTTACAGCACCGGCTTTCAAACGAATCTGGGCGTTGTGTCTGTAATGGGTAACCGCAACGATTATTTGCTGCTCGATGAATATGATCATGCCTCCATCATTGATGGTTCGCGTCTGTCGTTCTCAAAAACGCTTAAATTTGCTCACAATGACATGCGTGCCCTGGAGAAAAAGCTGAAAGCGTGTGATCATGAGCATGATATTCTGATTGTTGTCGACGGTATTTTTTCCATGGAAGGCGATATTGCCAATCTGCCTAAGATTTGTGAGTTGGCAGAAAAATACCATGCATCTGTTATGGTCGATGATGCCCACTCGTTGGGTGTTATTGGTGAACACCGTTCTGGGACGGCTTCACATTTTGGTTTGACCGATAAGGTCGATCTGATTATGGGGACATTCTCCAAATCACTGGCTTCACTTGGCGGTTATATCGCTGCTGACCGTGAAGTCATCGATTTTATCAAACATAATTCCAGGTCTATGATCTTTAGTGCCAGTATGACGCCGGCTTCAGTTGGAGCCGCTTTGGCAGCCCTGAACATTATGGAACGGGAGCCGGAACGTACCGAACACCTCTGGGATGTAACCAACCATGCTTTGAAATTATTCAAACAAAATGGGTTCGATACCGGTCATTCTTGTACGCCGATTATTCCGTTGCTGGTGCGTGATGATGACAAGGCGCTCGGAATGACCAGAACCTTACTCGAAAGGGGAGTCTTCATCAACCCTGTGATTTCTCCGGCTGTTCCGCAAGGTCGCAGTTTGATCCGTTTCTCCCTGATGGCTACTCACACATTTGAACAGGTGGATGAAGCTGTTGAGAAAATCACGGTGGCTGCCAGAGAATTGCACGTCATAGACTAATTCAACACGAAAGAAAACAGTAAAGGTCGGATGCAATGGGTTATCCGGCCTTTTGTTTAACATAAATAAGGATGAGCAAAGTTATATTGATTACAGGTGTGTCTTCCGGTTTTGGAAAGAAGACGGCAGCGTTGCTGGCAAAAAACGGGTACATCGTTTACGGAACGGTCAGAAAAGACTGTGAAGTGGATCCTGCGGTTCATGTATTGAAAATGGACCTGATGGATCCGGTTTCCATTAAGCAGGCTGTTGATCAGGTGATCGAGAAAGAAGGACGCATTGATGTCTTGATCAATAATGCCGGCATGCATCTGGGCGGGCCGATTGAAGAAGCACCGGCCGAATTGTTCACCCGTCAGCTGGGAACCAACATTAACGGGCTGGTTTTCGTGCTTCAGGCTGCCTTGCCTTACATGCGCAAACAAGGACAGGGCTCCATCATCAACTTCAGTTCCATCGGTGGTCTGATGGGGCTTCCTTTCCAGGGCTTCTATTCGGCTAGCAAATTTGCTATCGAAGGATTGAGTGAAGCGTTGAGGATTGAATTGAGGCAGTTTAACATCAAAGTGATTGTAATCAACCCAGGCGATTTCCATACCAGCAACACGGCCAACCGGATCAATGTGACGGTGCCTGGCGGTCCGTATGAAGAGCAGTTCAGGTTGTCTCAGTCTAGTTATGAAAAAGACGAAACGACCGGTTGGGATCCTGAGATCATGGCCAGAAAACTAGTGAAGGTGGTTGGCAGTAAGCATCCGTGCAACCGGTATATTGTGGCATCTTTCGAACAAAAATTGGCCGTTCTGTTGAAACGGCTCTTGCCTATCGGCCTATTTTCGACCATACTGGCTTCATTTTACAAGATCAAGTAGTGGCTTATTTAGGGGAAAATGCGGACGCATCTTTCCCCTAGTTACTATTGAAAATTTTAAACTTTCTGTTGATAGGGATGGACGCTTAGTCCGCAAGTTTTCAAATGGATCCCTGTTCTGCCTGAAGGAATTCAAAGATGCCTTTGGTGTCGTCGGCGTCGAACCAATGGTAATCCGGATCGCGCCGGAACCAGGTCAGCTGCTTCCGGGCATATTTGTGCGTGTTGTGTTGGATTTGGGTGATGGCTTCTTCAAGGGAACAGTGGCTGTCAAAATAATCGAACAGTTCTTTGTAACCGACTGTATTGAGGGCATTCAGCTGGCGGAAAGGATACAGCGCCTGTGCTTCTTCCAGCAGACCTTCCTGCATCATATCCCGGACGCGTTGATCAATACGTGCATACAGCTCTGTCCGTTCACGGTTTAGGCAGATTTTCAGTATTCGAAACGAACGTGGTTTGGGTGTCTTCTTGCGTAACATCGAATAGGGCTTACCTGTCATCAGACAGATTTCAAGGGCATGCAATATTCGTTTGTGGTTTTTTCGGTCCACTTCGGCATAATAGTCCGGATCCAACAGTTTGAGTTTGCCCAGCATCGTATCCAGCCCTTCCTGTTCGAATTGTGCCATCAACTCCAGCCTGAGTTGCGGGTCTGCGTCAGGAATCTCGTCAATACCTTGACAGACCGCATCGATGTATAGCATGGAACCGCCTGTCATCACGATCGTATCGTGGCGGTTGAAAAGCTCGTTCTCAAGCAAGGATAGCACATCCGCTTCAAAGCGGCCGGCACTGTAATAATCCTGAATCGATTGTGTCCCGATAAAATAATGCGGAATACGCAGACGTTGCTGAGGCGTAGGAGCGGCCGTCCCGATAGGCATTTCACGGAAAAGCTGTCTGGAATCACACGAGATAATGGGCGATCCGAGCCATTCAGCCAGATCAAGGCTTAGTGCTGTTTTTCCTACGCCGGTAGGCCCTGTCAACACCACAAGTGTTTTCAATCAACCGAATTTTAGTGCTGCAAAACCGAATAGTCCGGCATTCAGGCTGCCTGAATGGTCTTCAGGCAAATGAATGCAAGCGCTCCATCCAATTAAAAATCCGAATCGGAAGAAGTATCCGCAACGTCGTCCAATCCTGAGAAACCGTCGGAGTCGAGTTCTTCGATATCAAAATCCTGATCACCGTAGAACGCATCATCCAGATTTAGTTTTGACACATCATCCTGACTGATGTCCTCTATTTCCGTTGTCTGAGCAGGAGCATCGCCTTCTGAAACGAGGCACTTGGCCTTGGCAATCGTTTTGTTGGGGACAAGTTGAAATGCTTCGATGAAGAAGGAACGTTCTGTCAGGTAATCGAATACAAACAGCAGCTTTTGGCCTTCATCTTCAATCAGGTCACTGAGCTTGGTGCTCTCCATGATCCAATTGTCTACTTCGGGGCTGCTATCC
>JAUZOU010000190.1 GCA_030706285.1 Bacteroidota bacterium | reverse complement strand
GGAGAGAGGCGCCCGGAATTTTCGTCTTCCGAGGAGCGAAGCGACGCTTCGAAAATTCAGCCGAACGATACCCGGTTTTTAGTTTTTCGAATCGGAGCAAGTAGCGTGTCCGGGCTAGCGGAACGGCGACTTAAAGCAACCGCCTGATCGACACCTTCCCCATAGCTACTATTGAAAATTTTAAGCTATCTGTTGATCGGGATGGACGCTTAGTCCACAAGTTCTTAAATTGATCCCATTCAATCGCAAACCGGTAAAACGAATTGAGGCCGTCCTGTAAAAAGGACGGCCTCAACTACTTTTTAAATAATCCTTATTTGTAGCAGTTATTTCGAAAGAATTTCGATCGTATCTTTGGCAATCATCAGTTCCTCGTTTGTCGGAACAACCATGACCGTCACTTTGGAATCAGGGGCAGAGATAACCATCTCCTTGCCTTTCAACCCGATATTTTTGGACTCATCCAGCTTAATGCCCATAAATTCCATGTTGGCACAGACTTCAGAACGGGTCGTCCATTGATTTTCACCAACGCCTCCCGTAAAGATCAGCAAGTCGAGTCCCCCCAATACAGCTGCATAAGAGCCGACATATTTTTTGATGCGGTAATTGTACATATCCATGGCCAGTGCAGCCCGTTGGTTGCCTTCCTTGACCGCTTCACTCAGTTCACGCATATCGGAAGAAACGCCCGAGACACCAAGCACACCACTCTTCTTGTTCAGCAAGTCACTGATTTCAGAAGCATGCAGTTGTTCTTTTTCAGAAATAAAAGTCAGTACGCCGGCATCAATTTCACCCGAACGGGTTCCCATCAGCAACCCGTCTACCGGTGTCATACCCATGGACGTATCGATGGACTTGCCATTTCGGATGGCTGTAATGGAGGCGCCATTCCCAATGTGGGCGGTTATGATGCGCTGATGCTCGTAAGGCACACCGAGAATTTCGCAAGCTCTTCTGGACACGTAGCGGTGGCTGGTTCCATGAAAGCCATAGCGGCGAATGCCATACTTGGTATAATAGCTGTAAGGCAACCCGTAGATATACGCTTTCGGAGGCATCGTCTGATGGAAAGCCGTATCGAACACCCCGACCTGAGGCACTCCGGGCATCAGCTTTTCAACGGCACGGATACCAACCAGGTTGGATGGATTGTGCAACGGTGCCAGATCGATGCATTGCTCGACCATTTCGATCACTTCGTTGGTGATCAGCACACTATGACTAAACTTTTCTCCCCCGTGCACGATGCGATGTCCGACAGCATCAATTTCAGAAAGGGAGTTGATGCAACCGTACTCTTTGCTGGTCAGCACGCTTAAAATAAGCTCGACACCGGTCTGATGTTCAGGAATGTTTTTATCTATAATGACCTTTTGCCCATCAGACATGGTCAATTTCAAAAATGAGCCTTCCAGTCCGATCTTTTCGATGCCACCCTGAGCCATCACAGTGGTCGTGTTCATGTCGAACAACTGGTATTTGATCGACGAGCTCCCGCAGTTTAATACTAATACTATCATCTGTACGTGTTTCTAATTGATTCTAGCCTTTTCTCTTATTTCTTCAGGCCGATTGCCTGATTTGACGTGATGACGATCATCTGGTAAACATCATCCACCGAACAGCCTCTGGACAAATCGTTAATCGGAGCAGCAATACCTTGCAGAATTGGTCCGATGGCCGTTGCACCGGCTAAACGCTGAACAAGTTTATAGGCGATATTTCCCACTTCGAGCGTTGGGAATACGAGTACATTGGCTTTTCCTGCGACCTGACTGTCTTTGGCTTTCAATGCAGCGACTTCAGGAACCAAGGCGGCATCAGCCTGCAATTCTCCGTCAAGCTGCAAGTCGGGAGCCATTTCTTTGGCAAGTTTGGTCGCTTCCACGACTTTGTCGACCAATTCATTTTTGGCACTTCCTTTTGTCGAAAAGCTCAACATGGCTATCCGGGGCTCGAATCCAGCCAGGTCGCGAGTAGTTGCAGCGGTCGAAACAGCAATCTGAGCCAGCTCCGGTGCTGTCGGATTCGGAACGACGGCACAATCGGCAAACACCATAACCCCATTTTCACCATACGTTTTATCTTTCAAAAAGATCAGGAAAGCCCCTGATACCACGCTAATGCCTGGTTGAGTCTTGACAATCTGGAAAGCAGGACGTAACATGTTACCCGTTGTATTCCGCGCACCGCCGACTTCTCCGTCAGCATCGCCGCTCTTGATCATCAGGCTGGCCAAGTACAACGGATCTTCTACGATGGTGGCAGCTTGTTCCGGTGTCATCCCCTTACTTTTTCGCAATTCCAGCAGCAATTCGGTATAGGCTGCTTTTTTGGCATGAGCCTTTGGATCGACGATCTGTGCTTTATCGATGTTTTTCAGGTTGTTTTCTTTGACCAATTGCTTGATTTCGGCCGGATTTCCGATAAGGATCAACCGGGCAGCCTGATCGGCCAGAATTTTATCTGCTGCCTTTAATGTACGGATTTCAGTCCCTTCCGGAAGGACAATGCGCTGAGGGGTAGCCTGAGCGCGGGATAACATGTTTTGAAGAATGTCCATAGCTAACACAATTTTAGAAGTGGCACAAAGATACGTCTTTTTGCAACATGGAGATAGCAAAACAGGGTAAATTATGGCCGTAAAAAGTGGAAATTCTATTGGATGTCAAAACCGCTCCATCAATTGTCCTCAGTGAGCAACCGTTCAAGGTCTTCTATGGACAATTTGCTTTTGATGTCACCCATGTAAGCCAGGCTGATTTTCCCGGTTTCTTCCGAAACGACAATGGCCTTTGAGTCGGTCATTTGCGTAATACCCAGCGCTGCACGGTGTCTGAGTCCCATTTCTTTAGGAAGGTTATCATCATGAGCCACCGGTAAAATACAGGCGGCTGCCTTGATACGGTCTTCGCTGATGATGACGGCACCATCGTGAAGAGGGCTATTTTTAAAAAAGATGTTCTGCAGTAGCTGCCCGCTGATCACAGCATCCAGAATTTCGCCGGATTTAACGACTTCATCCAGCATGGCATTTTTTTCAAGGACAATCAACGCACCTGTTTTCTTTTTGGAGAGTTCCTGACAAGCCAGTACAATCTGCATGATCCAGTGGTCTGATTGCTTCTTGTCTTTTTTTTTCAGTGAAAAAATGGGCGCGAGTGACTGCCAGCGTTTACGAGACCCGAGCATCACCAGAAACCGTTTGATTTCATTCTGAAACAAGATAATCAATGCGACGGCACCAACGCTGATGAATTTATCCATAATGGCACCCATCAATTTCATTTCAAACACATAGGATACCAGAATCCAGAGTGCAACAAATGAAATGACCCCCATGAAAATAGCCAGAGCGCCGGAACTTTTCATCAGCCTGTACGTCCCATACAACAATAAGGCGACAAGCAGAATGTCAATTACATCAATGATGTTTGGCATGATTGGCATATACCGGCTGTTTTATAAATTTGCATCAGTTGGACACATTCCCTGGCTTCTTTCACATCATGAACACGCAAAATATTGGCACCCCCGTTCAACGCTAAAGTATTCAATATAGTGGTTCCGTTCAACGCTTGTTCGGGTGTCGTATTCAGCAGTTTGAATATCATCGATTTTCTGGAAACACCTACGAGCAAAGGTAACTCAAAAATCTGAAAATCAGGCAACCGGCGTAGCAATTCATAATTATTGTCCAAGGTTTTTCCAAAGCCGTACCCCGGATCCAGAATGATGTCATTGACACCAACTTCACGCAGTTGTCTGATTTTTTCTGAGAAATAAAGGAAGATCTCCTTCATCATGTTATCGTAATGGGGCGATTTTTGCATATCGGCCGGCGTTCCCTGCATGTGCATGAGTATATAGGGCACCTTGAGTTTTGCCATGGTCGAAAACATGGCGGGATCCATTTCTCCACCGGAAATATCATTGATGATGTTGGCCTCAAAGTCGCTGACAGCCATATCGGCAATTCTGGAACGAAACGTATCCACGGAAATCGGGAAATCAGGCCAACGTTTACGGATCAAATGCAATGCCATACGGATGCGCAGGAATTCCTCAGACTCAGAAACCAGGTCAATGCCCGGCCTGGTTGAGCAGGCCCCCACATCAATGATGTCGACACCCTCGTCAATCATCGTTTCGGTCCGGCGCAGAATGCCTTCCTCCGACATATAACGACTACTGGAAAAGAAAGAGTCAGGAGTTACGTTCAATATACCCATCACCTTGGGCGTGTTCAATTCCATCAAACGGCCGTTGATGTTTAGAGTAAAGCTGTATTCTTTCTGGTTCATATACTGGCGCTAACTAAAATGACTGCCAAAGCAAGCAAATCTTTAAGCAGTCGCACAAAGTTAATTTGAAAAATCTGTAAATTGCATCGTTTGAAAAGAAATTGCAGTTGTTTAATGAGGTGATTTGAATTTTTTGAGAATTCCTTCCTACATTTGTTATCTAATTCACGGAGTCCTTTCCGATTTAATTTCCAGAAATCATGACAAGTATCGAAACGATCTACGAATATTATCAAAAACATCCTGTCGTAACAACAGACAGCCGGAATACGCCGGGAGGATCCATTTTTTTCGCTCTTAAGGGCGATTCCTTCAACGGAAACCGTTTTGCAGCGCAGGCCATCGAAAATGGGTGTAGCTATGCCATTGTCGATGAACCGGAAGCGGCAACAAACGAGCGGTGTCTTTTGGTGGAGGATTCGTTAAAAACGCTTCAGGCATTGGCAAGGCTTCATCGCGATCATTGCCACATTCCCATCATCGGCATAACCGGTACCAACGGTAAAACGACGACCAAGGAACTGATGTCAGCCGTACTCAGCAAAAAATTCAATGTGCTATACACTCAGGGGAACCTCAACAATCACATTGGAGTGCCGTTAACCCTGCTGAAACTAACACCGGAGCATCAGATCGCCGTCATTGAAATGGGCGCCAACCATCCCGGTGAAATCCGTGACCTGGTCAACATTGCCGACCCGGATTATGGTTTGATCACCAACGTCGGCATCGCCCATCTGCAGGGATTCGGATCCTTCGAAGGTGTCTTGAAAACCAAAGGAGAACTGTATGATTACATCAGGGCTAAAAAAGGCAAAATATTCATCAATCTGGAAAATCCTTATCTGAAGAGCATTGCACGCGATATAGACCAAATTCCGTATGCCAATAAACCAGGCTATCCGATCTGGGGTGAGGCCCTTTCCTGTTCTCCGTTTCTGAAGCTGCGCTGGCATACCGATTATGGAGACCGTCACTACGACGCTCAGTCAAACCTGATCGGGTCCTACAATTTAGAAAACGCCCTGGCTGCTATCTGCGTCGGCTTTCATTTCGGTGTGCAGCCCGAACAAATCTGCGATGCACTGGAATCTTATACCCCAAGCAACAACCGTTCCCAATTAAAGAAAACCGGACAAAACACGCTGATCATCGATGCCTACAATGCCAATCCGACCAGTATGTCGGCCGCACTGAAGAACTTTCAGGAGTATGAAGCACCACGCAAGGCTGTCATTCTCGGTGGTATGAAAGAATTAGGCTCGGTCAGCGAAGAAGAACACAAACGCTTGGCCTTCCACATTGCTGAAAACAATTTTGACCGTGTTTTCCTGATTGGCGACGAATTCAAACAAGCCAACAGTGATTACCCTCAATTCAGTAACGTCGAAGCGTTCATCGACTACCTGAAAGAAATGCCGTTGCAAGGTTATACCATCCTGATCAAAGGTTCCCGCATCAACCACCTCGAATCCATCGTTCCTTTCCTCTGACAGGACGTTTTTACACAAATCACGGCGTTTGTCCGGGCTTTATTCAAGTTCCAAAGACAAACGCTGTTTTTTATGGCAGGCTTTTCGCAAGAACGCCGCCTATCGAGTCAAGACCATGCAACGAACATAAACTACCTTATTATCAAGGGACAGATCATCAGGGCCACAGAGAAATACATGAAACTCTCCAAATTTTATTTCTCATGCAT
>JAUZOU010000019.1 GCA_030706285.1 Bacteroidota bacterium | reverse complement strand
AGCTACGATGTTGGCTCCTGGATCTGCAATAGCCGGACATCCGGCTTCCGACAGCAAACCGATATCCTGTCCGTCCTTCATGGCATCCAGGTAACGGGAGATGTCTTCAGGTGTCGTGTGCTTATTTAACGGATAAAATGTACAAGCGTCAATGTCGAAAGCTGGGTCTGCTTTCTTCAGAAAACGCCTGGCTGTCCGTACCTCTTCTACGATAAAATGCCTGATGGGGAGCAACTTTTGCCTGTTGTACACTGGAAGTACCTGATCAATAGGCGTTTCTGAAAGCGTGACGGGAAATAGATAGAGTGTACTCGACATAACCGTTTTAATTAAAAAGCCGATGTCACAAAGGTACAATTTTATGTCAACACCTTCCAAATGACTTCAATCTCTAAGCGGTCAATTTTCAGTCCCTTGTAATTGAATCAGAGTCAGGCGTTTTTTCTGGGGTGCATACTTTTGTTTGTTATAAACCCGGATGATCCTGATACTGAATGATAGCGGGTTAGCCTGATTTTACTATATTTGCGTCGTAAATATAGAACAGACCTGATGTCGTTATCCGAAGTTTTTATCAGACAAATGGCGGATTTATTAGGTGAGGACGCTGAGGCTTTTTTTGCCGCGCTGGCCGAATCTGTGCCGGTCAGTATCCGCCTGAATCCGGTCAAAGTCAATCCGACCGAAATTACCATTGTATCAACCCCTTATGCCGAGGCCGTACCCTGGTCTTCTTTTGGCTACTATCTGCCGGAACGGCCCTCTTTCACCTTTGACCCGCTGCTTCATGCCGGTTGTTATTATGTACAGGAGGCTTCTTCCATGTTTGTGGAACAGGCCTTGCGAAGGGCGTTGGAGCTGCTCGATCCGAAGCAGGAAACAGGCGTCAGCATGCTGGATTTGTGTGCGGCTCCGGGAGGAAAGTCGACGCTGGCCTTGTCCGTCCTGCCAGAAGGAAGCTTGCTTGTGGCGAATGAGTTGATACGGACAAGGGCGAACATTTTGGCCGAAAACCTGATTAAATGGGGTGATCCGAATGTGATCGTCACCCAAAGTGACCCGTCTGCTTTTACCGGACTGACCGGGCTGTTCGACATCATTTTGACTGATGTCCCCTGTTCAGGTGAAGGTATGTTTCGTAAGGATTCCAATGCTATCGACGAATGGTCTGTCAATAATGTGGCTTTGTGCGCCTCCAGACAAAAAGACATCCTGACCAACTGCTGGCCGGCGTTACGGCCTGGCGGCTTCTTGATCTACAGTACCTGTACCTACAATACGACAGAAGATGAATCAACTATTCAATGGTTGTGCGAAAACCTTGGTGCCAGGGTGGTGGATATCCCGTTACAGGAAAACTGGGGAATAGCCGGAGCGACAAAGGGGTATGACGGATTGTCTGTCTGTCATTTCTTTCCTCATCGGACGAAAGGAGAGGGCTTTTTCCTGACACTGTTGCAAAAGCCTGACGACGTCTCGTCTTCTATCCAGTGCCTGGCTACTGGCAGAAATGGAAAAAACCGCATGCCCGGTAAACCGTCGAAGCGGGATCAACCCATTCCTGCCACGGCCCGTCAACTCTTGAAGTTTTCGGACAGGTTTGATTTTTCTTTTGACCGCATGGGGCGGATCAGAGCGTTTGACAAATCTCATTTGGCTTGTTTGCAGCAACTGGAGACCTGTCTGAGAATTGTCCATGCCGGAGTAACGGTGGGCGAAATAAAAGGGAAAGATTTGTTGCCGGACCCGTCACTGGCTCTTTCTACCGCGTTGGAGGAGACGTCTGTCAACTGCTTTGAGCTGTCGAAAGATCAAGCAATCAGTTTCCTGAGAAGAGAATCGCTGATCTTACCTGAAACCTGCCAACGGGGGTGGGTATTGATGACCTTCCAGCATCATCCGCTCGGCTGGATGAAAAATATCGGTGCCAGGGCGAACAACGCCTGGCCGAATGAATGGCGAATCCGTACATAACAACCTGATATTATACTGTTTTTTCAGCTAACCGATTGTGTGTCTGTAGCATCAGCCTGAAAAGATTGACCTTGCCCCAAAAAAACGGATCAATCATTTTTGGAGGCAAGGTCAACGGTAGCTTCTTTGTTAATCTCTAAGAGTTGAATTTCCTACTTCAAGCGGCCGAGTCAGGGTCCAGGGCTTGTCCTGGGGTCCCTACCTTTTAATTTTTCTTGAAGGTAATAGGGATGGCGTATCTGACAGGTTTTGCTTTACCGTTTTGCATACCCGGTGTCCAGTTTGGCATATTTTCGATGATACGCTTTGCCTCATAATCCAGATCAGGGTCAACTGATTTGACAACCTTGACATTCGTCACTTCTCCCGTTTCATTTATGATACAAGAGCAGACGACACGACCTTCAATGCCCTTTTCAATCGCCCGACTCGGATAGATGATATTTTTACAGAGATATTCCCTCAATGCTTTCTCCCCCCCAGGATACTGCGGCATTGCTTCTACCATTTTAATCTCCCCGTCGTTGTTTAAGGCTGAAGACGTGGGCGTAGCGTTCACGTTTTTTTGTGTGGGTGCATAGCCCACAACCACTGTTTCGCCAATTCCAACTGTTGCTTCTTCCATCTGAATGCTCATGTTCTGTTTGATGGGTGCTTTCATGTTTTTGTAGCCAATCAGGGAAAAACGTAGCTGATTGTCAGCGTTTTTTACCTTCAGCTCAAAGCTACCGTCTTCTTTGCTGACGGTGGCAGTGAGAATACGACCGGCCGGATCAATTTCACAGATGCTTGTCGAAGATAGTGGCTGCTTGTCTGTCAAACTGATAACCTTTCCGCTGACACTCTTGGAAATGACAGGTTTCGTAAACGTTTCGGCGGTTTTTTGAGTCTTCTCCACCGGTGCCTTTTCCTCCGAACCGGCATAAGCCAGATGATCACTGGCTTCAGTCAGTCCATTGGCTTTTGCATAAGTGGTTTCGATCGAACTTTTTCCATCTTCGGACTTGATTTGTCCAGAGATCTCATTAATTTTGTCCGCAGATCGTGATTGAACGGCTGTGTTTTTTGCTTGAGACAGCGCGATGAAGTCATTGACTTTTTCGACGGATTGCTTTTCCAAACGGGAGACATCAGGGCGGGCAAAAGCCAGCACTGTGGCGCAGGCTAGCGGAAGGATGCATGCATACTTCAATCGCGCCCAAGGATTCGATTTTTCTTTTAACATCATAGTGATACGTTTTTTAAGTGAACTGTGATTAAAGCTGTTGGACATTGAGTAGAGCCTTTTTCCAACAGCTTTTTTAATAATTAAAAGTTGATATTGTTTAGCATCGATGCCTTGATTGAGGACCATATCATCCGCTTCATACTCGTGGATGCTTTGCAGCTCTTGTTTTAGAAGCCAAGCTGCCGGATTAAACCATTGAAATAAAATACAGCAATCAGCTATGAGAAGGTCGAAGGAATGTTTTTTGTGAATATGGGCCAGTTCGTGCGAAAGAATCTCTTTCGCATTCTCTTCCAGATCTTTTTCTGAAATAACGATATAGTTCATCCAGCTAAAAGGAGCGATCTGCTGACGGTGAACCAAAAGTGTATAATCAGCGCCTTTGTAGGCCGTTTGACTTTTTTTCATCAGTTTGAACATGTTGACTATAGACCAAAGCTGATGCAAACAGTAAAGAAACATTCCTGCGAGATAGGTTAGTATCAGTAGGTATATCAGCAGGATCGGCGCTTTTGTTTGCGTGCTCTGGCTGGACTCCGGCATTGTTTCGATGGTAGCTGTCTGAATGATTTCGACAGGTGTGGCCTGCATGGCATACTGATTCTGACTTTCCACAGTCTGCTCTGGTCTTGAATAAGCATGGAGGCTAACCTTTACAACGGGGATCACAAAAGACATCAACAAAAGGCTGAGCAAGGCAAACCTGTTGAATTTGTGAAAGGTGTCCTTACTGAGCAAGAGCTTGTAAAACAGATAAAACAGGATCAAGCAAACGGCTGATTTGATGATATAGACAATGAAAGTTCCCATGGTACGGTTTTTTTAGGTTGTCTGGTTTGAACAGCTGTTTATTTCGCCTTATTCTCGTGTGCCTTTTCGACCTCAGCGATCAGTTTCTTTAAATCATCCAACGCGATCGATTCTTCTTTGACCAACGAGGAAACAACGCCTAAATAAGAGTTGTCGAAATATTTTCTGATGACCTGTTTCAGTGTCGCTTTATGGAAATCTTCTTCACTGATTTGTGCCATATATTGATAGGTGTTGCCGAATGCAGTATGTGTAAGGAACCCTTTTTCTTCCAGACCGCGTACGATGGTCGATAATGTATTGAAGTGGGGCTTGGGCGCTTCATAAAAGTCCAGTAGTTGTTTAACGAAAAGCGGGCCTTTTTCCCAGAAGAAACCCATAATCTCTTCTTCTTTTACTGTAAGTGATTTCATGTATCAATCAATTGGTTGCCACAAATAAACTAATTATTTTAGTTTGCTAACTAAAAAGTATAGTTAAAAAACTATAACAAGTAGTTTATGCGGCTTAATCCGGGTGGATACACACGGATTCGGCATGATAAAGCGTAAGCTGCTGTTTTTGGATCAAATTGAAAATTTGTGGAGCTTCCCCGATAAGGATCAACACCTTCCCACCATAGTTGATAGTAATAAGTTTTAACTTTCTGTTGATCAGGATTGACGCTTAGTCCATCTGTTTTTAAATTGATCCATAGAAACGTGCTGATTCCTTTGGGGCCATTGATTGAAATAGAAAAGGGCGCCTTTCGTTCTCACGAATTAGACACCCTTTTGGCAATCGATGAAGGTTGTTATTCTCCGACAACCTTCATTTTCATAATGATATCGCTCAGCGGTCTGTCTGACGAGTTGGTCTTACAGGACTGGATTTTTTCGACAACGTCCAATCCTTCGATCACTTCTCCGAAAACGGTATAATCACCATCCAGGAACGGAGTTCCTCCTACGGTTGAATAAGCGGCTTTCTGTTCTGGTGTAAATTGACCTTTATTCGGGTGTTTGGCAAATTCAGCCTGCGTAAGTGCGGCCAGTTCTTTCTGTAAGGCATCCAGCCCAGCCTGATCCTTGTTTTTGTATAACGTCTGAATCGTTTCTTTCCTGGTTGTGGCTAATTGGTTGAAATAGGCTTGCATGGCCTGTTGCGCTTTCTGTTGTTCCATATTTTTCAGTTGAGCCTCTGAATATACCTGGCCCCAGACAATATAAAACTGAGAACCGGATGATTTTCGTTCAGGGTTCACCTGATCTCCAGTACGTGCGGCTGAGAGGGCTCCCCGCTTGTGAAACAGTTGTGGATAAACGATTTCTGCCGGAATCTCGTAGCCGGGTCCGCCTGCACCAAGTTGCTTGTTTGCCGGAGCGCCTTTGGAATCAGGATCGCCTCCCTGAATCATGAAATCCTTGATGACCCGGTGAAACGACAGGCTGTCATAATAGTGTTCGTTTACCAGTTTGAGGAAGTTGTCTCTGTGTTTAGGTGTTTCGTCGTACAGACGAATTTTGATGTTACCCATTGAGGTTTCGATCAGAACGATGTTGGATTTTTTCTCTGCTGCCATGTTGAAGTTGACTAAAAAAATAAGTAGAATGATGAATGCGGTGCGCAATCCCGACCATGACATGGAAATAACCAAACGATGGGCGATTTGCTGCAGGAGGCCATTGATAAACGTGTATACACTGGTAGAACAGGTCCGTTTCATAGGCTCACTTTTTCATTTAAGCCGCAAAGATACGCTTCTTTTTTAGAATTTTAATACGTACTTTTGCCTTTCAATTAAGTTCTTGATTTAATTATAAATTTATATGAAACCAACTCTCTTTGTCCTTGCAGCAGGCATGGGAAGCCGCTACGGCGGTTTGAAACAGATGGATGGTCTTGGGCCTAACGGCGCTACCATCATGGATTATTCCATTTATGATGCGATCCGTGCAGGTTTTGGGAAAATCGTATTTGTCATTCGTCATTCATTTGAAGCAGATTTCCGTGCTGCTGTCGTCAACAAATATCAAGGCCACATTCCGGTAGAAATCGTGTTCCAGGAACTCGATTATTTACCCGAAGGATTCACGTGTCCTGCAGACCGTGCCAAACCATGGGGTACCAATCATGCCCTTCTGATGGGTAAGGATGTTATCAAAGAACCGTTTGCTGTTATCAACGCCGACGATTATTACGGACAGGAAAGTTTTAAAATCCTGGCTGACTGGTTGAAGCAGAAAGAAGACAAAAAAAATGAATACTGCATGGTTGGGTACCGGGTCGGCAATACGTTGTCTGAAAGCGGTTCTGTAGCCCGTGGTATTTGCGCTATGGATGAAAAGGCCAATCTGACTAATGTGGTCGAACGGACTTACATCATTCGTGATACCGATGGGAAGATCAAATACAAGGATGAAAATGATCAGCTGGTCGAAGTCGGAGAAAATACGCCTGTTTCCATGAATATGTGGGGCTTTACGCCGGATTATTTCGACTATTCCGAAGTGGCGTTTAAGGATTTCCTGAAAGAAAACGAAGGAAACATCAAAGCTGAATTTTTCATTCCGTTGGTCGTAAACAACCTGATCGTAGCAGGCCAAGCCACCTGTAAGGTCCTCGACACACCTTCAAAATGGTTTGGCGTAACTTATGCAGCCGACCGTCCAATGGTTGTTGAAAAATTTGCCAATCTGGTTAAAGCAGGGGTCTATCCGGCAAAACTTTGGTAAAAACTAACGCCTCCAATTGCCCCGTTCACTTTTGGTGTTCAATAAAACCAATTATATGAATTACAGGCTTTTGAACGAAAAATTTACCGAGCTTTTCGGAAAAGGTGCTTTTTTATATGCCTCTCCAGGCAGAATTAATCTTATTGGGGAGCACACTGACTACAATGGTGGCTTTGTGCTCCCTGCTGCTATTGACAGGGTTGTAGCCTGTGCCATCAAACCGAATGGGCTCGACAAGATTCGTGCGTTTGCGATGGATCTGAATGAAGCCGCTGAGATAGGTTTAGAGTTGAAGCCATCCAAGCTTTGGGCTCGATACATCTACGGGGTGGTTTTGGAAATGGCCAAACAAGGTTTGAGTGTAAAAGGATTTGATTGCGTTTTTGTTGGTAATGTCCCCATTGGAGCCGGTTTGTCTTCTTCGGCTGCACTTGAAAGCGTTTTTGGTTTTGCGCTGAATGATCTGTTCAAATTGGGTCTGACTAAATTCGATCTGGCCAGGATCGGGCAGGCGGCCGAACATCATGCGGTTGGGGTCAGTTGCGGCATTATGGATCAATTTGTCTCTGTCTTCGGACAAATCGGGCATTTGATTCAGTTGGATTGCCGCTCTCTGGATTATGATCTTGTGCCGTTCAATCCTGTAGGTTATCGGATTGTGTTGCTGGATACTCAAGTTAAGCATTCCCTGGCATCTTCGGCATCTGCTAACAGAAAAGCGGAATGTGAAGCTGGAGTGGACGCCATTAAGTCAGGTTACCCGACAGCCAGGTTGCTAAGGGATGTAACGATAGATATGCTGGACGAATTTAAGGACCGGCTTCCGGAAAGCATATACCGCCGATGCAGTTATGTCATTGAAGAAAACCAGCGGTTGCTGCAGACTTGCAAGGCATTGATGTCAGCCGATTACGAATTAGTCGGAGACCTGATGTATCGTTCTCATGAAGGTCTGAGCCAAAAATATAACGTGAGTTGTGAAGAGCTTGATTTCCTTGTTGGAATTGCCCATAAAAACGAGGCTTCCGGTGCCCGGATGATGGGAGGAGGTTTTGGCGGTTGCACCATCAATCTCATCAAGGATGAAACGTACGATAGGTTCATCGCTGATGCCAGGCAATCCTTTAGAAATGTATTCGGCAAATCTCCAAAAGTATACGATGTGTGTTTGGGCCAGGGAGCGCGGGCGGTGGCACTTTGATTAAAATCTTTTTAAATTTCAGGATTAATTTTTCTATGTATTGCTCGTTTGAATTTTAAGGCAAGAGAAAGATACGAGGCTGGCATTATCATAAAAGGAACAAACAGTATCCAATAAGTATAGGTATCAGAATAGTTCTTTTTAATCCATGATTCGACTTCTTTAATTGGTTCCAATTCGAAATTACCAAAAGGCAACTTATTCTTAGCTTTGTATACCAAATATTTCGGAAGGATGAATTCAGTCAAATAGACTCTTTTGAAGTGACAAATCAAACGCTTTGATAAATTCACAGAAGGCATATAGTCAATCACATGATTCATATGATTGACAAAAGTATCGAAATAATTGAAACCCTTTGATTTATCTTGTGAACCGTCCAGGCAATTCCCGCAGATAATCAGTACGTTATCGCTGTTGTGAAAGGCGTCTAACAAACATATAAAACCAATGAAACCGCTGTCCTTGTACGTCTCGAATACCTGAGAATCGTGTTTATGGTCATTTAAAAAAATATCAGCACTGATCCATCCAACTCTATAGGTTTCCTTAGCGAAAAACGCTTCTTTGCAGATCTTGTTTAGTTGTAATTTGGGTAATGAAAAATCATTTTTTAGGTAAATCAATGCGTAATCGTTTTTGGTTTGCAACTGTTGCATGATTGTTTCCACAATGTGCTCTTTTACGTAATCATCATCGGACAGAATCCATAGGTATTTGCCTTGGGCCAATTCTTTGCATTTCTTAAAATTGCCGAAAAATTTAATATTTTCAGAATTTCTGTTGTAAATTATTCTTAAATCAGGATATTCATCAAGTTTTGTCGCAACAACACTTTGAGTATTATCATCAGAAGCATTGTCTGAAATGATGACTTCGATAAATTGACTGAATGCTCTGATTTGGGGTAATAATAAAGCTAACCCTTTGTCTAAAATAGAAGCTCTGTTCCAGGTGGGTATTGATATTGTTAGTAATGTATTGAGATTATTTATTCCAGATTCCATGAGCATTATGGTGAATGTTTTTAGAGGTTTGTAAAGCCAGGAAAAGAATAGGAATTAATAAGCTGATATTGATTGCCATAATAATCCCTGTTGTATTGAAATTTAATCCTTTTGCTAAGAAAATAGCAAGAGGGATAGTAATAATAAATTGAAATATGGCTCCATACAGTGACATGGACAATTTGCCTATTCCACCAAGATAAAAGGAATATATCGAAGATAATGTGCTGATAATAACAAAAAATGCGAACTGTAACGACAATCCGATTGGAATGCAGATATCACTACCCACCCAAATTTTAAACAGATAGGGGGATAGCCCCCACAAGAGAATTATGCCTATTGAGAACAAACCCCAGACAGTGAATAATTTGTGAATGGCCTTTTGAATCCATCCATAGTCATTTTGTGCGTTCGCTTCAGTAAAAGCTGACCAGAAAGGAGTGACAATGATAGTGAAAACAACCTGAACTGAGGAGAAAAGTCTAAAAGCGACGTTATAAGGTGTCACTTCAGCTGGCCCGTACAATTGTGTTATGAGAATGTTGCTGGAAGAAAATAAGACAATAGTGGTAAGCTGTATAAAGAAAAATTTCAATCCAAGTACAATCAAGTCGTCCAGGTACTTTTTTTTAGGTAAAGCAACTAGTTTCGGCTTATATTCTTTTAACTGACCATTGAATACGATTACAGTAGAAATTAGAAAAACCAGAATGGGTGCGATCATAAATGCAAGGGCAATTGAAAATAGAGAGACTAGTCTGAGCCGTTGTAGGATAAAAATTAATAATAAAGCTCCGATATTTCCAAGTAATGATAGCAGGTTACTGGTTGTCGTTTTCTGAAGTGAAAGTAAAATTGTCGAGATATTTTTAATGTATAGTTGAACAAAGAGTAGCGCAAACACGGACCAAACTATCAGGTTAATGTTTTCATCAAATAAACTTGGCAGGTTCAATATATGCCGCCAGTTGAGAAATGGGTGTATGATGGAATAAAGTACAAAGAGACAACATGCAATGACAGCCATGGCGGAATAAAATGTCTGCATATATTCTTTTGCTAACAATTTATTTCCAATAGCCAGCGCTTCGGCAAATTTGTTCCGGAATCCGTTTCCAATTCCTAAATCCATCATGTTAAACCATGAGACGATAGAAAAGATTGTCATCCATATACCATATTTCTCTTGATTCAATAACTTGATTGTTATTGGAACTAATACGAGCGATGCAAGAATACTCAACCCTTTTATGGCCAAAGATCCCAAAATGTTTTTCTTGACAATAGCTGTTCTATCGCTTCCTGAAATTAATTTTTTAACTATCGTCCGGATTGAAACTGACATAAAATAATTACTTGCTATTTTTCTGATTCCATATTAGTAATTGGACTTCCAAACATGGTTTTTGGAAACACATTTGTATGTATATCCATAGTTACGTTCAGTAAAAATGGAGTAGTTGGATCTTCCCATAATAGGTTAATGCCTGTTTGAATATCTTTCGTAGTTAATACGGTATAGGAGGAAATGCCATAAGCTCTGGCGATAGCAGCGAAGTCCGGTGCACCGTAATCCCAGACCGTTGCATGATAACGACTATCAAAATAGCTGTCCTGAAATTGTCTGATCATTCCGAGACAATGATTGTTCAGTACAACCATTTTAATAGGTAACTGATTCCGTTTAATGGTTTCAAGTTCCTGAATATTGATTTGAAATCCACCATCTCCTGATATTGATAAAACTGGAACTTTATTTTGGGCAAAACAAGCACCAATGGCGGCAGGTAATGAATATCCCATAGCTCCCATACCACCAGAGGTTAAAAATTGCTGCTGATCAGTTAGTTCAAATGATTGGGCAGTCCACATTTGATTGTTTCCGACATCAGTTGTGATAACTTTTGCCAAACCTGAAGCTTGAGCTAATTGATGAATGAAACGATTTGGGTTGATGCCTTGGATGTGCTTCAATTCATCCGTATCTTTTTTTTCTGCATATTTTTTGTCGATTTCTCGATTCCATTCAGGTTGATATAATGATTGTCTGCCTGAGCCTATTTCTTTATGACTGATTTTGGAAGATAATAGGTTGAAAAAATCTTTTAAATCGGCCTTTACTACGGTGCAGCCTGTTATTCGGTTGTTTAATTCTGCATCATCTATGTCAACCTGAAAAACTTGTTTCCCCTTTTTAAATGATAGTATGTCTGCACCTGTTTGTCTTAAATCCAAACGGCTGCCCAGTACAAGAAGACAATCACAAGAACCTAATGCGAAGTTTGCCCATCGGTTACCATAAGTTCCGATAAATCCGATCCGATTAGGATGATTATAGGGGATAACATCCAACCCTAAAAGCGAAGTGACAACAGGCAATTGGCAGATTTCAACGAACTGTTGAAATTGTGAAACCATTCCTGATGCTCTGACACCTCTTCCAGCTAATACTAATGGCCTTTTTGCTTTTCTTAAGTTAACAAGCAGCTCTTCCGTAAAGACAGCTAACGTTTCTGATGGCTTTTCTGAATGGTTTGATATAGATAATCCGCTATTTTCTGACTGACATGAATCAACGATCTCTGCCTTCTGTAAGTCCATAGGAATGTCTACCAATACAGGACCAGGGCGTTTTTCTGTTGCGACTCTATACGCTTCTTCAAGAATAGCGGGTATGTCATTTGCACATCTGACAGCAAAGGCAGCTTTTGTAATTGGACGGACAATGGGTATGATGTCTGTTTCTTGAAATCCAATCTGACGAGTGTTTCTTTCTCCTTTTTGTTCAGTCAAATTAACTTGCCCTGTAATGAAAATTGCAGGTACGGAATCAAAATAACAACTACCAATCCCTGTTATTAAATTGGTAGCGCCAGGTCCGCTCGTAGCTAATGCTATTCCTGGTTTATTTGTAATTCTGGAAAAGGCATCAGCTGCAAAGGAAGCCCCTTGTTCATGATGCATGCTGACAATCCGGATACTGCCTTGAGCATATAATCCATCAATAATTCGAGTAATCATACCACCTTGCATTACAAAAACAGTGTCGATGCCTTTTTGGTGAAGAAATTGAGCCAGATATTCTGTTACGATCATTGTTGTCTCTTTTTGTAATAATTAATCGTCCGAATCAATCCATAGGATAAATCTTCAGAGAACGTTTCATTCATATTGAAATGCTCTTTGAATTTTGTGTTGTCTCCGGTTATCAACATGTTTTGTCCAGGTCTGTAGGGTAAAGCGCCAAATTGTAATAATTGTTCTGATACTCCCATAAGTTTTGCTAATTGAGTCAGAAGCTCTTTAAGAGAGAAGGACGTTGAATGACAAAGGTTGTAGATGCCTGGTTCGGCTTTGGAATTCTCAACGACAGCCATCAGAAGTTTTGTGAAGTCGTTTATATACAGATAATTGTATTTTTGTTCGCAGTTTGTCAGTTTAATTGATCTTTGATTTAGTAATGAATGAATGACTGTAGGTATTAGCCAATCGGATTGTTCCTTTTCTCCAAAAACAGAAAAGACTCGTATCCAGAACCAAGATGTCAATGTTTTATCGAATAGCTGGCGTAAGTAGTTTAAAGTCAATAGCTTTATTGCTCCATAGGCATCATCAGGTTGTGGTATTGTGTTTTCCGTTGCAACCAAACCGGTGGAACCATATTCGGCCTGCGATCCCAATGCGATTACTTGTTGTATATGGCAATCGGCAGCTAAGTCGAAAAGGTCTTTTGAAAAATAAAAATTTTGTAGTTGAATATTCCAATCATTACGGCCTTGAATTCCTACTCCCCCCCAAGCTGCATGTATCAGCAGGTTTGGCTGTATTAATTTAACAGCCTCCTTCCAATTGGCATTATCTGTATTGATCCAATGCAATAAATGTCTAATCTCCTGACATCGATCAAACGATGAGCCGGACCTGTGGGTCGCATAGACCTCAAAACCGCGAGCAATCAATTCTGTAGCGATCGCTGAGCCAATAAATCCAGTCGCACCTGTAAGGAGTATTCTCATTTATCTGTTCCTTTATTTATTCCCAATCAGCTAGAATATTCTCTGGGAAGAGGGTTTTTGTTATCAGGTACTTTCTATTTGAAGACTTTAAGCTGAGCGTATAGATGCCTTCGAAAGGATTGATGATAGAAACTATTTCAGAAAGTTTTTTTTGGAGGAACATGCTGAGGGTTGTTAGTTAGTCCGTTCTTTAATAAATGTGTCAATGACTTTTGCCGAGTAGTCGAACATTTCTTTGGTCAATCCTGGGTAAGTCCCTAAGAAAAACGTATGGTTCATTATGTAATCGGTATTCTTCAAATGGTCGGCGATTCTCCATTTTTTCGTTAGATAGCCAGGCTGTTTGGTGATATTTCCGGCAAAAAGGTTTCTCGTTTCTATCAATTTGCTGTTTAGATAGCTCGTTAGCTCATCACGAGTGAATGGTGCGTTTTCCTTAACTGTAACAATAAATGCGAACCAAGCTGGATCTGCCCCTTCTGTAGCTTTTGGAAGAATGAAGCATTCAGGATAGTTTGAAAAAATGCGGGTCCATTCATTGAAGTGTCTTTTCCTGCTTTCGCAGAATGATGGGAGTTTATCCATCTGAGCTGATCCGATGGCAGCCTGAATATCGGTCATTTTAAGGTTATAACCAATCTCAGAATAGACATACTTATGATCAAAACCAAATGGAAGGTTCCCAAATTGTTGTGAAAAACGTTTACCGCAGGTATTGTTTTTTCCTCCGGCACAACAACAGTCACGCCCCCAGTCCCTAAATGCACGGATTAATTGTGCCAGCTTCGGATCATTGGTACAGATAGCTCCTCCTTCTCCAGTTGTTATGTGATGAGCCGGATAAAAGGATATGGTTGAAATATGTGCATAAGATCCTGTCTTTTTGCCTCTGAAAGCACTGCCAAAAGCATCACAGTTATCTTCAATGACCCATAAATCGAATTCTTTGGCTAAGCTCATGACTGCATCGATATCAAATGGATTACCTAATGTATGAGCTAGGAAAATACATCTTGTTTTAGAAGAAATTGCCTTACGCATCATATTGATGTCGATATTGTAGGTCGGAATAGTAACATCTACAAATACTGGTACAAGTCCACATTGAATAATGGGTGTAACGGTTGAAGGGAAACCAGCTGCGACAGCAATCACTTCATCTCCCTGTTTAAGCCGTTTATCTCCTAGTTTTTCTGATGTAAGAGCTGATAGAGCCAACAAATTTGCTGAAGAGCCGGAATTGGTCAGTAAAACATTTTTAACGCCAAGAAAATCAGCGATCTTTTCGGCAAATTCTTCAGAAAAACGTCCTTCTGTTAACCAAAAATCAAGGGATGCCTCAACGGCATTAACAAGTTCTTGTTCGTTAAATACTCGGCCTGCATAATTGACACGACTTTTTCCGGGGATAAAAGCTGTCGGGACAAACCGAGCTTCATAATATTCGATCGTCTTGCTGATGATTTCTTTTCTAAGTTGCTTAAAATCAGTCATATTATTGGTTCTTTATAGTTGATCTAATGAAGAAAAGTCAGGAATAGAAGTTTTAGGTGTCACTAAGAAGACAACGATATATTTGCCTTTTGTGTCATGAATTGAAAAAATAGCGTTCGATTTGCTTCTCTGTGATGGCTCTGATATCTTCTTTCCTTAAATATGCTTTATTCCATTCTACAATGCTACTAAGGGCAGTTTCAATATCCCATCGAGCATTCCATCCAAGTTGTGCCTTTGCTTTGGAACAATCAAGTTTTAGATAGTTGGCTTCATGGGGCTGAGGTTTTGTGTCTATTTCATAAGTTGCACCTTCTCCCCAAAGTGAGCAGATTTTTTTCGTTATCCATTCAACATTTTTTGCATCCATGTCTTCAGGTCCGAAATTCCACCCGTCAGCGAAATCAGAGCCATCTGTATAAAGAGCTTTGGCTAACGTGAGATATCCTGAAAGAGGTTCCAATACATGTTGCCATGGACGAATAGCGTATGGATTTCGTATATGGACGCTTTTGCCATTCATGATGGCTCGAATGAAATCTGGTATTAAACGATCTTCTGCCCAGTCTCCTCCACCGATGACGTTACCTGCTCTGGCAGAAGCTAATGCGACGCCATGTTGGTTGTAATCAGCTGGGTTGAAATAGGATCTTCGATAGGCAGCTGTAATTAGTTCCGAACACCCTTTACTATTTGAATAAGGATCATAGCCTCCCATGGGCTCATTTTCCCGGTATCCCCAAATCCATTCCCGGTTTTCGTAACATTTGTCTGTTGTTACATTTACTATAGCTTTAATACTTTTAGTTTGCCTGCATGCGTCAAGCAAATGAACTGTCCCCATAACGTTGATGGCATAGGTCTCTACTGGTTGCTTGTAGGATTGACGTACCAAAGGCTGTGCTGCCAGATGAATGACAATCTCAGGTTGTACCTCCTTCATCGTGTTCAACAATTTTGTGTAGTCTCTCACATCGCCAATGTATGAATGAACAATCTCTTTTAGGTTTGCCTGATCAAACAAACTAGGGGTAGTAGGTGGATTGAGTGCATATCCGGAAACTTGTGCTCCCATTTTATGAAGTAAAAGGCATAACCAGGAACCTTTGAAACCAGTATGTCCAGTTATAAAAACTTTTTTGCCTTGATATATACCATCAAACAAGGTTGAAAAATCTACGTTTTTTGTAGTATGACGACTCATAAAACTTTTGGATATTACAGTTAAGTGGATAAATTCCGGTTACTTCATTACCATTTTATCCATGGAGCATTATTTCTCGCAATCAATTCATCAAGCTGAAATTTGTCTCGTTGGGTATCCATGGGCTTCCAAAAGCCTTCGTGCTTAAATGTGTATAATTGTCCGTCGCGAGTTAAGTGTTCTAGAGGCTCTTGCTCGAAGACAACGTTGTCACCATCCGGGATATAGTCGAATACCTCTGGTTGGCAGACAAAAAAGCCTCCGTTAACCCACGCTCTATCTCCTTTGGGCTTTTCCTGGAATGAAAGGACTCTTTGATCACTATCAACGATTAAAGCTCCATATCTACCTTCTGGCTGAACCGATGTGATTGTAATAGCATGCCCATGAGACTTGTGAAATGCTGCTAATTTTGAAATATCGATATCAGATACGCCATCGCCATAGGTTAGCATAAATGGTTCATTCCCTACATAATCTCGGACTTTTTTAATTCGACTGCCTGTCATTGTATTTATACCTGTGTCGACCAGCGTAACGCGCCAAGGTTCAGCATGGTTGGCATGATATTCAGTGATATTATTGCATAGGTCAATTGTCATATCGGCCATATGACGGTAGTAATTGGCAAAATATTCTTTAATGAGATAACCTTTGTAACCGCAAAGGATAATAAATTCTTTGTAACCATAATAGGAGTACATTTTCATGATGTGCCAAAGAATAGGTTTACCACCAATTTCCACCATGGGTTTCGGCTTTAAAGATGTTTCTTCAGAAAGGCGTGAACCGAGGCCTCCAGCTAAGATTAAAACTTTCATTAGTTTATTGAATACAATTTACAAGTTTCAAAATAGTTATTTTTTGTACCTTTATATAAAGGGTATGATCTTTCCTGTTGCTTAAGAATAAAGTTCCAAGATAGCAGCCATACTCAAGAAATATATGTGCAATATACGATAAAACAATTCTCCAGACAAGCCTAATATAGTAGTCCAGTTAGCCCATAGGGCATTTATCGATTTTCTCAAAGATTGTATTTGCCTTCTAATAGATAAACTAACGTGCTTTTATACAAAATATTCTCTTTAACAAGAAAAATACAGTATTCCTAAAGCTGAGTTATTGTTGTTCTTTCAGGCGTATTTTCAATTTATTGTGTTGTCTCTGGGCAACTTAGCTGCATACTTATTGTATTTTATACGATTTCTAAGAAACTGTTAATCAATAAGATAAGTGGTGTTTCCTGTCGAAAATATTGTATAATTAAACCGAATTGCCCATATTTGTCCTCAAATCTGATACACATGATTCTATCCGAAAAAACCATTTATCCGCATGTATCTGTCGACTGTGTCGTGCTTGGCTTTGATGGAATGCATTTTAAGGTACTGTTACTGAAACGGACCGGTATGGAAGGAGAGACCCGCTTCAGTGACCTGAAACTACCAGGCCGGTTGATCTATTCCAATGAAGACCTGGATGAGGCTGCACAAAGTGTCGTAGTTGAACTTATCCATTCGACGACTATTTTTCTGCATCAGTTCAGGAGTTTCGGATCGCCAGGAAGGACCAGCAATCCTCGTGATTTACATTGGTTGGAAAATGCCGTTAAGCTGAAAATTGGCCGGATTATTACGGTCGGTTATTTGGCATTGATCCGTATAGACGATAAACTTCGCTTTAAATCGGATACGCTCCAGGCAACGTGGGTGCCTGTCCGTGAAGTCGGTAAGCTGGCGTTTGATCACAATGTGATTATTCAGGAAGCCATGCATGAAGTAAGCCGGTATGTTACCATGGACCCTTCGGTGGTTTTCAACCTGCTGCCTAAACGATTTACGGCGTCCCAGATGCGGACGTTGTTTGAGGAATTGTTTGATCAGGCCATGGATGTACGCAATTTTCATAAGAAAATGAGCCGTATGAACTATCTGGTAGCAACGGATGAGTTTGAACACGGTGTGGCTCATCGTGCAGCCCGTTTTTACCGGTTTGACAAAAAAATCTACCTGAAGTCTCATGGCGGTTTTAATCTGAATTCATCATTATAAATCATAAAAAACACACGGTATGTATCTATTGGGTTATGATATTGGCAGTTCGTCGGTCAAGGCTTCTTTGGTGGAGGCTCAGAGCGGCAAACGAGTGGCTTCGGCCTTTTACCCGAAAACAGAAATGGACATCATCTCGGTCAAGCCAGGATGGGCAGAACAGGATCCCGCTGTTTGGTGGAAAAATCTGCAGCTGGCAACCGCCGATGTGCTGAATGCCTCAGGAATACAAGGCGCAGAAGTGGCCGCCATCGGCATCTCTTATCAGATGCACGGATTGGTACTGGTAGACAAAAACCGGAAAGTATTGAGACCCTCTATCATCTGGTGTGATTCACGAGCGGTACCGTATGGGGAAGATGCCTTTGAAAATCTCGGAGAACAATGGTGTCTGAGCCATTTGCTAAATTCTCCGGGCAATTTTACAGCCTCCAAACTGGCCTGGGTCAGAGACAATGAACCTGGTATCTTCAGCCAGGTGGATAAGTTCATGCTACCGGGCGATTACATTGCCATGCTGTTGACCGGTGAATGTACAACCACTGTTTCCGGCCTTTCGGAGGGCATTTTTTGGGATTTCAAGGAATCCTGCCTATCGAGGAAATTGCTGAAATATTTCGATTTCGAGGAATCAATGGTCCCTGAAATACGTCCCACCTTTTCTGTTCAAGGAGAACTGACTGCCGGTGCCGCTTCGCTGCTTGGACTGAAAGCGGGCACACCCGTCAGCTATCGAGCCGGAGACCAACCCAACAATGCGTTATCATTAAATGTGCTGAATCCTGGTGAAGTTGCTTCGACAGCCGGTACGTCAGGTGTCGTCTATGGCGTGAACGGCAGTCCTGATTATGATCCGCAATGCCGTGTCAACAGCTTTGCTCACGTCAACCATACGGCAGGCCTTTACGCGAAGAAGACGGACAAACCGCTACAGGAACGGATCGGAGTATTACTTTGCATCAATGGCACCGGTATCCTGAATTCATGGATGAAACGGACCGTCGTTCCTGACTTGAGTTATGACGCGATGAACGAGTTGGCTGCCACATCGCGGATAGGCGCCAAAGGGTTGTCTATTTTACCCTTCGGCAATGGAGCAGAACGCTTGCTGGGCAATGAAAACAGAGGCGCTTCTGTTCACGGTCTTCAGTTCAATCTTCATGGAAAAGCCGATTTGGTCAGAGCGGCCCAAGAAGGCATCGTTTTCAGCTTTGCTTATGGAATGGAAGTGATGAACGGCATGGGGATTCAGACGAAGTTGATTCGTGCCGGTCTGGCCAACATGTTCCTGAGCCCCATTTTCCGGGATACGCTGGCCGGAACAACCGGTGCGACCATTGAACTCTATGATACGGATGGCTCTGTCGGTGCTGCCAAAGGTGCCGGCATCGGTGCAGGTATCTACAAGACTCCGGCAGAGGCCTTTGAGTCCTTACGCAAACTGAGCGTCATTGAGCCGGATTTAAAAAATAAGGATACGTATAAAGCCGCTTACGAGCGATGGAAATCCTTTATGTAATGAATTTTTTAACCAATTAATCAATATCAAAAATGGCAGTAAAAGAGTATT
>JAUZOU010000189.1 GCA_030706285.1 Bacteroidota bacterium | reverse complement strand
GCATCCGTAGACGTCACAGCACGCAAAGCCACTGCATTTTCATAGGTCCGTTCATCACCCATGACCCCGACCGACCGGATCGGTAACAGGATGACTCCAGCCTGCCAAACCTTGTCGTACAAATCCCATTCATGCAAGGCATCAATGAAGATGGCATCAGCTTCCTGCGCGATCCGTACTTTCTCTTCTGTGATATCTCCCAGGATACGCACGGCCAGCCCAGGGCCAGGAAACGGCTGACGGTTGATGAGGTGAGGCATCATCCCCAGTTTGCTGCCGACCCTCCGTACTTCATCCTTGAACAGTAACCTCAACGGCTCGCAAAGTTTCAGGTCCATATTCTTGGGCAGTCCGCCGACATTGTGGTGCGATTTAATCACCGTACCGGTAATGGACAATGACTCAATGCAATCGGGATAAATGGTTCCCTGTGCCAGCCATTTAACGTCCTTGATTTCCTTGGCTTCCTCGTTGAAAACATCGATGAATCCTTTACCGATGATTTTACGTTTCTTTTCAGGGTCGGAGACGCCGGCCAGTTCTTTGTAGAACCGTTCTTTGGCGTTGACACCGATCACGTTCAGTCCAAGGTGCTCGTAATCGTGCATCACATGCTCGAATTCATTTTTACGGAGCAATCCGTGATCGACAAAAATACAGGTCAGGTTTTTACCAATGGCCTTATTGAGCAGAACGGCAGTCACAGACGAATCGACTCCACCGGACAAACCCAAAACAACCTTGTCGTCACCCAGCGTTGACCGGAGTTTGGCAACCGTTGATTCGATGAATGAGTCTGGCGACCAGTCTTTGGCGCAGTTGCAAATGGTCAGGAAATTATCCAGGATTTTGAGGCCGTCCACCGTGTGATAGACTTCAGGATGGAACTGAACGCCCCAAGTTTGTTCGCCTTCTATATGATAGGCAGCAATCTTGACATCCTTGGAAGAGGCGATGATGTTGAACCCCTCTGGTATCCTGGTAATGGTATCACCATGGGACATCCACACCTGAGAATGATCGGAGAGATTTGTCAACAGCGGATCTTTTTTGACAAAGGCTTCAAGATTGGCACGACCGTATTCGCGGGAACCGGCTGGCTCTACTTTTCCGCCGGCGCTATGGGCAATCAGTTGAGCCCCGTAACAGATGCCCAATACCGGATATTTCTTACGCAGTTTATTGACATCAGTCTTGAAAGCAGCTTCATCATAAACAGAAAACGGACTGCCAGATAAAATCACCCCTTTGATGTCTGTTGCCTCATAAGGGAATTTGTTGTACGGAATAATTTCGCAATAGGTATTCAATTCGCGGACTCGACGGGCAATAAGCTGAGTGGTCTGAGATCCGAAATCGAGGATGATGATTCGTTCCTGCATGTTGTTGGCTCTTAGAATTTGTGTGTGCAAAAATACGGTTTTTTTCCTAAACCACAGCTGCCTATTTCCATCCTCCGCCAAGCGCTCTGTACAATTCAACAACAGCCTGCATTTTTTGTAACTGATCGTTTACAGCCGATAACTGGGCCGACAGCAGGCTTTGTTCCGATGTCAGCACATCCGTATAATTGGTGGCTGAACTATATTGAAGCAACTCCTTGGTAAATTCAACCGATTTCTTCAATGCCGTCAGTTGCCTTGTTCTGGAAGAGTCTTTGGCTTCAGCTGTCTGGTAAGCGTACAACGCATTGGAAACTTCCTGGCCGGCAGTCAGCAACACCTTTCTGAAATCATTGAATGCTTCCTGCTGTTGAGCTTTGGCAATTTTCAGGCTGGCGACGTTCTGACCGTTGTTGAAAATCGGTTGGGTAAGGCCCCCGACCAAGCTGTAGAACAGTGAATTGTCCAGAAACTTACTGAGCGTTAAAGAAGATAACCCGCCGTTGGCCGTAATGGAAAGAGAAGGATAAAAGTCAGCTCTAGCCACGTTGATGTTTTCAAAGGTCTCTCTTAATGCGAACTCAGCTTCCTGAACATCGGGCCTGTTTTTTAGCAATAGCCCCGGTACACCGGTTTTTAAGTCTGCCGGCAATGCCTGCTGAGCAAGCGTGCTTCGTTCAATCTGGCCTGGAGTCTTTCCGGTAAGGACACACAGTGCATTTTCCGTTTCCCTGATCCGTTGTTGCAAGTCCGGAATACTGACTTCTGCCGAATACAGATTGGCCTGACTTTGAACGACAGCTGCTCCATTCACAATGGCGGAAGCTTTCAGCAGCTTCATGCTTTCCACATCCTTGGCTCTGATTTCAACCGTTTGCCGGGTAATAGCCAGTTGCTCGTCCAACGCCAGCAACGTGTAATAATTGTTGGCAATATTGGCGATCAGGGCCGTTTGAACGGCTCGTTTGGCTGCTTCAGTGCGGAGATAGGAGGCTAGCGCAGCTTTCCGTTTACTGGCGAGTTTTCCCCAGATATCAAGTTCCCAGCTGGCCGAAAAGCTTCCTTCAAAAAGGTTGTAAGCTGGTTTGGCCATTCCGGCTGCATTGTCTGAAGGATTGATGCGTGAGGCGTTGGCGGCTCCGTTTAGCGAAGGTAGTAAAGAAAGAGTCTGTTGCGTTAGCGTGGCATTGGCTTCCTTCATCCGTTCCAAGGCTGAGTTTAGGTCCGGATTGTTTGCCAGCCCTTCACGGATGAGCTCTTGCAGCATGGCATCCGGAAATAGCTGCTGCCATGGTGTGTCAGCCAGTGTCGTCGAATCAGTCTTGTTTGCCTCTCTGTAAAGACTATCTGTCACAGCCGTTTCCGGCTGCCGGTACGTCTTCGTCACAATGCCGCACGAAGTGAGCAGTACAGTTGACAGGACGATGATAAAGGGTGTGTTATGATTCATTGCCAGATGTATTTTATAAGTCATCAATAGTTGACTCGTTCGATAAAACGACTTCTTCCGCCGTATTGCGTTTCACAAGTCGCTCACTGAGTCGCTGGAAAATGATGTACAGCCCGGGAATAACCAGGATACCGAACAACGTACCGAACAGCATGCCACCTACGGCTGAAACACCGATGGCACGGTTACCGTGTGCACCGGCACCTGTGGCAAACATCAACGGAGAAATACCGAAGATGAAGGCCAACGATGTCATCAGAATTGGCCGTAATCTGACTTTGGCCGCATCAATGGCTGCTGCCACGACAGACATGCCCTTTTCTCTTCTTGCTTTGGAATAGTGCACGATCAGGATGGCATTTTTGGCCAGCAGTCCGATCAGCATGATCAGAGAAATCTGTGTATAGATGTTGTTGTCGATGCCAAACAGCTTGTCAAAGACAAAGGTGCCGCTCAAACCAACCGGCAGCGAAAGAATGACGGCAAACGGCAACAGGTAATTGTTGTACAGGGCGCAAAGCAACAAATAAACAAAAACCAGGCTAAGCATCAGAATATATCCCATTTGCGAGCTGCTGTTTTCTTCTTCACGGCTCATACCCGAGAATTCATAGCCGTAACCCCGTGGTAAAACTTGCGCGGCCACTTCCTTGATGGCTTCCAGCGCTTCGCCGGAACTATACCCGTCGGCAGGCGAACCGGATATAGTCATGGAGGAATACATGTTGAATCTGGACATGCTCTCAGGACCATAAGTTGGCGTCATCGTGACAAACTCCGTCAGAGGCGCCATCTGATTGTTGCTGTTGCGCACGTAGATACTGTTCAGCATGTCGATATTGGCTCGATACGTTGAATCGGCCTGAACGAGTACCCTATATTGCTTGCCGTACAGATTGAAGTTGGATGCATAATAGCCGCCGAAGTACATCTGCATGGCATCCATGATATCATCCACCTTTAGACCGGCTTCCTTGATTTTTGCTACATTCAGCGACATCAGGTATTGTGGAAAATTCGGATTGAAAGGCGTCGTGGCATGTTTGATTTCCGGCCGTTCACCCAGGGCATCCAGCAGATCCTGCGAGACTTTATAGAACGCTTCCATCGAATGACCGGTCTTATCCTGCAATTCAAAGGAAAATCCGCTGGACGATCCAAAACCGGTGATGGTTGGCATCGAGCGTGGAACGATCTTCGCGTTGCGAATAAAAGCGGTTTGTTTCGTCAGCTTTTTAATGATCGCTTTGTCATCGAGTTTCCTCTCTTTCCAGTCTTTCAACCTTAAAATGACCTGAGCATAGGAACTGCCGTTACCGTCAATCTGGTTCTGCCCGACCATACGCAGGACACTCGAAACTTCAGGAAAGGACTCGGTGATGCTGTCCACTTGCCTGGCGACGATGGCCGTACGCTCCATGGATGAAGCAGGCGGTAAGCTGATATTGACGTAGATCGTCCCCATATCTTCTTCCGGAACAAAGCCGGTCGGTGTATATTTAATGAGCACGAAAAAGAGGCCGATAAAGGCCAGAACGATTCCGATTACTAACTTGCTACGTCCGGAGAGAAATGTCACAACGCTTGTATATTTATTGGCTGTTGCCTGATAACCTGCTTCGAATGCGTCCATGAAGCGATGAACATATTTTTTTTGCTGTTTCTCTTCACCTTTCGGTTTTAGAAACAAGGCTGCTAAGGCAGGACTGAGCGTTAGGGCATTCAGGGCAGACAGCAGAATGGCAATTGCCAGCGTCAGTCCGAATTGTTTGTAGAAAACGCCGGAAGTGCCGGTGGCGAAAGTAACCGGTACAAAGACGGATGCCATGACCAGGGTAATAGCCACGATGGCACCGGAAATCTCATCCATCGCATCAATGGCTGCCTGCCTGGCCGACTTATAACCCATGTCCAGTTTGTAATGGACGGCTTCGACCACCACAATGGCATCATCCACCACAATACCGATAGCCAGAACCAGGGCAAACAAGGTCAACAGATTGATGCTGAAATGGAACAGGTATAGGAAGAAAAAGGTTCCGATAATAGCGACAGGCACCGAAATAGCAGGAATTAGGGAAGACCTGAAATCTTTCAGAAACAGGAATACGACCAGAAAGACCAGGATAAAAGCTTCAATGAATGTCCGGATAACTTTTTCGATGGAAACATCCAAAAACCGGTTGGCATCCACCATATGAATGTATTTGATGCCGGCCGGAAACGATTTGGCTGCTTCATCAATTTGCGCCTTACAGCCGTTTATCACATCCCTGGCGTTTGAACCGGCTGTCTGGTTGATGGCGATGTTTGTTCCGGCAAGGCCATTGATCCAAAGTGTACTTTGATACGAATCGGATCCCAGTTCCACACGAGCCACATCTTTCAAACGGAGCAACTGACCCGTTGAACCGGCTCTGATGACAATGTTTTCATATTCCGCCACTGTTTTCAATTTGCCGGTGTACCGGATCGCATATTGGAAACTTTGGTTCCCTTGTTCACCGAATTTTCCAGGTGCTGCTTCCGTGTTTTGTTCGTTCAGGGCGGAAACAATGTCGCCCGGAACAAGGCCATAGGTATCCATGACCTCCGGCTTCAACCAGATGCGCATGGCATAAGTCCTGGAACCAAAAGCGGCTGCATTTCCGACACCTTCGACCCGTTGCAATTGAGGTATCAGATTGATATCGGCATAATTCTGTAGAAATGTTTCGTCATAATACGATTTCTCGCTGTACAAACCAGTCATCAGCAGCGTACTGTTCTGTCGCTTTCTGACGGTGACACCGGCCTGAACGACCTCGGCCGGCAGCAACCTGGTCGCCGACGAAACACGGTTTTGCACATCGACGGCCGCCTGGTCAGGATCGGTACCGACGTTGAAGAAAATCTGAATATTAGCCGATCCGTCATTCGCGGCTGTTGATGTCATATACGTCATGCCTTCCACGCCGTTTATTTTTTGTTCCAGTGGAATGACAACACTGTTCATGATCACTTCAGCATTTGCGCCGCCATAATTGGCTGTGACACGAATCGTTGGTGGTGTAATGTCAGGATATTGTGATATCGGCAATTTAACCAACCCCAAAATGCCCAATAGCACGATCAGTATGGATATGACCGTACTGAGAACCGGGTGTTCTATGAATTTTTTGAACATATGCGAAGTGGAATGTTAGTTGATGGACGGATAAATAGT